>DASRBR010000471.1:0-3993 GCA_035653495.1 Verrucomicrobiia bacterium | reverse complement strand
CGCGGGATTTTCACGCGTTTGGTTGCGGGGTGTTGCACCTGGTTGCAGCTTGTTGCGGCTTGTTGCAGCTACCGGGAAAAAATTAGAAGAGGCATCTGTGAAGCGCGAAATCTCGAGTTGGCAATGGGTTCAGCCATTCGTAAAGCACCGAATACCAACATCCAAGCACTAGAGAATGTTCAAATGCCAATCACAAAACGACCTCCTTGCAAACGTGCATCGGTCTTGGCGCTTGGCAATTGGTGCTTCAATGGAGCTTGGATGTTGGCGTTTGGTGCTTCGTGGCAATTCCTGCCATTTGGACGCATTTTTGTTCCATATCTGTTCCAAGCTTCTCAGGCGTTTCACCTTGTTTCACCTGGTTGCACTTACACCACGCTAAAACACGATAAAACACGCTATTTTTAAAAAAATTTTATTCGCCAGTCAGTCGGCCGGCCCGAAGCAAATGAAACATCAAACATCCAACGTCGAGCGGCGTCGAGGACGGTCACCGGTTCGATGTCCACGCTTCAGCGTGCGGACGTCCGACAGCCCAATGCTTGGACACCAAACACTTGCGTCGGCTTTAACCGCCCATTTGCAATGGGAAAATGCTCTGCCCAACGACTCCGCGGCTGCGCCAATCAGTCACCGAACCCGGCAAATACCCGCGCCATTTTGGCGCATGACTTGCTCCGTATCGGCATTATGGCTTCGCAATTCTTAACGAACACTTTGGGCGACGGTCCTGGCGCGATGTTCAGCGCGCCGTTGGCCTCGCGCCGTTGGCCTTGACCATGAAATCCCCGGCCAATAGTTTTGCTGACCTTGCGAACGAATGCACGGCCACATTGCCCATGAACGCGACGGCTCCCGCTGCTGAACCTGCCGAGCAAGCTCGGGCGAAGAGCCGGGGCGTCGCTGACTGGAAGGTTGAAGCGTTCTCGCTTTGCCTGCTGGCGGCGATGGTCGCCTATTTCCTTGTGATTTCCTGGCGCAAATGGCCGGACCCTCTCGTCGATTCCGGCCCGCAACTTTACGCCACCTGGCAGGTCTCGGAAGGCGGACATCTCTATCATGATTTCCTCTGGACTTACGGGCCGTTCTCGATCTGCCTGAACGCGGTGCTGTTCAAAATCTTCGAGCCGGGATTAATGGTGCTGGCGACGGCAAACCTGGTTTTCTACGCCGCCATCCTCTCGCTGGCGTACCTGGCATTTCGGAAAGCTTGGGGACGGTTGGCAGCATTCGCGTCTTTGGCGGTTTTCATTTCCGTGTTTTCGTTTTCGCATCTGCTCGGGGTGGGCAATTACAATTTCGTGACGCCTTACGCGCCGGAAGCTTCGCATGGGATGCTGTTAATTTTGGCGACGGCCTTCATTGTGACTGGCTGGCATCGGAAAAATTCGTTGGTGCTGTCGTTCCTGCTCGGCTTGTGCGGCGGGATTTCGGCGGTGATGAAACCGGAATTCATGCTTGCATGCGGATTGCTGGGAATCGCGGCGCTTGGATTGCGTTGGCGGCGAAGGATTCGGTGGAACATGGCGGAATTTGCGGCGATCGCGGCAGGACTGGTTTTGCCGACGTTGCTGTTTACGCTTTGGTTCGCGCGAGTCGAGTCGTTCAAGCAAGGCTTCATTGACGCGAGCCAGGCGTGGTGGCTTGTGCTTGTCACGCATATCCAAAATGGCAACGCGCAGCAATTGAGCTTTCTCGGCCTCGACCATCCATGGGCCAACATAATGAGAGAAATCGCATGCACAGGCTGGGCGTTGCTGGTGCTCGGCGCGATTTGGAGCATCGGACGGCTGGCGAGTTTTCATTGGACGCAGCGCGCGCGGGTGTTTGCCTTCGGCGTGGCGCTGGTGTTGGCTTTGTTGCCTTTTATTACCGGCGAATGGGTCTTTGTGCGCGATTGGTTCCTGAGCATAAACAGCGGCTGGATCAACGTGGGACGTTGTTTGCCTGGATTGATGGTGGTGATTTTGATTTTGGCATTGGCGCGGCTGGTGCGCGAATTCCGGCAGACAAAACAATTCTCGGAAAGCAGCATAATGGCCCTAATGCTGGTCTTGCTGGCCGCGGCGATGCTTGCGCGGATGCTGCTGTTTGCGCGCGTGTTTCATCTCGGCTTTTTTCAAGCAGCTCTGGCGGGGATGGTCGTTGCAGCGGTGATGGTTTCAGAACTGCCGCGCTGGACGGGAGAGAGTTTGGCTGGACGCCGCGCGGCAGCCATTTGCGCGTTGTTCATCCTGGCATTGGGTTGCGGCACAATTGTGGCGAAATCCAACGCGATTCGCGCCGAGCAGACCGAACCAGTTGGCCGCGGACGCGACCGTTTTTATTCCACCAAGCACACGATTGACGGGACGGGCGCGCTGGTGAATTGGGTTTCGGAACGGCTGCGCTCAGCGCCTGCCAAAGCCGAAGTGCTGGTCTTGCCGGAAGGAGGAACGATGATCAATTACCTTTCGCGGCACAAAAGCCCCAGCAACGTCGTGTTGCGCGAATCGGAGGAAAAATTTGTGGGCGAATTGCGGCGCAATCCGCCTGAATACGTGGTGTTGATTTCGCGCGACCTGAAGGAATTTGGCGTCACTCGCTACGGCGCGCCGGGCAATCCGGGGTTCGCGCTCGTGCCTTGGGTCAGTCAAAATTACCAATCCGAGGCATGGGTGGGCGGCGATCCGTTGGACCCGAATGCGCGCGTCGGAGCGGTCGTTATGCATAGGAACCCGGAGACAAAGGAAAAAAGTACGACCACGCGAAGTGAATTGAATCTGTGAATCCAAAGTCGCTCTTACCTGAACAATGCTGCAAATGCCACCGCCAACGCGGTTGCGATGCTGAACACAGTGGCAGCAAAGAGGTGGTGAGTGAGATTTCCAAAGGCCAGCAGCAACATCAGCGCAGTCCAGACAATCAACGGCTGAAAATCCAGCGGCGGTTTGTCGGAAGATTTTTTGTCGATGAGCCATGGCGTTGTGAGCGCGAGGATGAAAAAGCTTGTGACCATCCAGCCGGCGAAATTGACCCACGGCGCGCCATACCACAACAGCGTGGTTCGAGAGGGTTTCCAAATCCACCAATGGTTTGCGTGAGACGCGATGGGTTCCACTCCGGCATCAAACAATCCCGCAAGCAAAGACGCAAAGGCGATGACCCACAATCCGTGATTTGGGCTGTTTTGCCAGCGGCGGAGAATCAGCCGGGCAACACCGCGGGCATTGAGCAAAATGACGACCCAGAGCAATTGCATGGGCCATGGGACCTGGCCAAAAACCAACCAGCCCAGCTTTTCGGTATAAAAGAACGGGCCAAACGGAATGCCGGTGCTTGCGCCGATCGCCTGGAAGATTCCAGAAAGGATGGCGATCGAAGCGGCGCTTGCGATGACGTTTTGCCAGGGCAAGGTTCGGGCCAGTCGCAGCAAAGTTGCGGCGAATGCAAGGACGATAATTGCCTGGGCGATGCGCGAGTCTTCCATGTTGAACTTGGTATGACAGTAGCTCCAATCCAAATGGCTGAAAGCCGGAAAATAAATTTCGCAAGGGCCGGTCGGGCGAGGCGCGCTGTTCTGTCCAACAGCCGGATGAATTGCCTCGTTTTTGGACGGAAAAAATCGGTTCAGCGGAAAGCACAAAGCATATGACACTCGAAGAAACAACCAAAGCCATCAAACGTTGCGCGGAACAGATGAATTCGCGTTACAAGAAAACCGTTTTTGATGAATGGGCCATTGTCTCGCTCGCCCACAAGAAAAGCCGCATCCTGAATTATCTCGGCCCGCGCAACGACGATTTTTTGAAGAACTTCGCCAATGACCTTGGCGCTCTTCGCGCGGAATTGCTCCATGCCGGTCGCGGCGCGGGAGATTTTGAATTTACGCGCCACGGCGTCGGCACGTTGTTCGAGGCGTTCATGGTTTTGGGAGATGGACTTTACCTCATCTGCAACCACACCGGCAATTCGATGGATGGATTGACGCGCGATCCGCATTGGATCGACGCG
>DASRBR010000470.1:0-2569 GCA_035653495.1 Verrucomicrobiia bacterium | reverse complement strand
GTTGCGGAGTTTGCAGTGGAAACCAACGCTCTGGCTGCGCGCGCGAGTGGGGCAGGGGAAAGATTTGGCCGAGCGCCTGGGCGATTGCCGGTCGCGCAAAGGCCCGTTGGCAGATGCTTTGCAATACTTTGGGTCGAAGGATTTGTTTCGCACGGCAGAATTTCACGCGGGTGAATTTGAGCTGCAGGACATCAGTTCCCAAATCGTCGGATTGATTTGTGATCCGAAGCCGGGTGAGACGTGGTGGGACGCCTGCGCGGGGGAAGGCGGCAAGGCGCTGCATCTTTGCGACCTGATGCGCAACAAAGGATTGGTGTGGGCGAGTGACCGCGCGGAATGGCGCTTGAAAAAATTGAAGCTGCGCGCCGCGCGGGCGAAGCTTTTCAACTCTCGCGCCGCGTTGTGGGATGGCGGCGCAAAGCTGCCGACGAAAACCAAATTCGACGGCATCCTGGTGGACGCGCCGTGCAGCGGCCTCGGCACGTGGCAGCGCAATCCGCAGGCGCGTTGGACGACAAAGCCCAACGACATAGCCGAATTGAGCGCCGTGCAAAAGAGTTTGCTTGCGAATGCCGTGACCGCATTGAAACCAGGAGGCCGCCTGGTTTATTCCGTTTGCACGTTGACCGACGCAGAAACAATTGGCGTCGCCGAAGCGATAGCGCGGCAGTTTCCGGATTTGAAGCCATTGAAATTTTTCAAACCAATGAATCTGAAAAAAGAACAGGCAAGCCAATTATTTCTTTGGCCGCAGGAGGTACAGGGGAATGGGATGTTTATATGCGCCTGGGAAAAAAGCGGCCTAAAAAGAAGCTGAAAAGCTTTCAATTTCAGCCAGCAATGCTTTTTTTATTTTTTGGAATCGTCCAGCCGAAAACTGACGTTTTCAGCTCCAGAAACAGAACTGTCTAATTTGAGCGAAAGTAATCGTCTCCATTCAGGACAGTGCTATCGTCGAAGCGTTTGTTGGGACCGGCGGAACGGACCAGGATCTGGTCGCCGGAGAAATAGATGCGCAACGGGGTTCCCCAAGGATCGACAAATTCGCCTTTGGAATTCATGTCTTGCTTGCGGCCAACGAGAATCATCAGGTTCTTGGAGTTGTTGCCCATCAAGGCTTTGCCGATTTCGGCGTTGCTGCCAATGGGCCAGGAACCGACCTTGTCCTTGTATTGCTGCAAGGCGTAAAAAAGGTTGTCAACGTCTTCGTTGAACTGGGTCGTGCGGGCGTTCACACGCATGGCGTTGAGCGTTTGATAACCCCAACCAGCCCCAACCAGCAGGGCCACAATTGCGATAAGTGCCAAGACTTTCTTCATGCCGGAATTGGGGAGCAAGGGGAATGCCAACAACTGCGTTTTCTCACGCGTTCTGCCATTTTGAGGCACGCGCCAGAATCAGGCATTTTGCAATGGCGGCGGGCCGGTGCTGGAGCGGATGATCAATTCCGCGCGAAGGCGTTTGGGTTCGGGGCGTTCCCGGCGCAGCAACTTGACCATCGCGTCCATCGCAGCCGCGCCGAGGCGGAATTTCGGCTGGCGGACGGTCGTCATTGGAACGCGAAAATATTCGCTCGTCAAAATGTTCCCAAAACCGACGACCGAAAGATGGTCTGGAATTTTGATGCCTTGATTCAGGAACGTATCCGCGCAACCGATGGCGACCGGATCATTCACCGCCTGAATGGCTGTGGCCTTTGTGGATTCATTCACGAATTGCAGCGCAGCTTTTGCGCCGTCCTCAATGGTGCTGCCTGCCTGGAACACCAGCCGGTCCTCGACGTCCAGATTGGCATCGCGCAAAGCGCGGCGATAACCATCAAATCGTTCCTGCGCCCATGGAGCTGCTTGTGGTCCCGCAAAAAATGCGATATGCCGGTGACCCAGTTGAAGCAGATGTTGCGTGGCGGCATAGCTGCCCTGGATATCGTCCGATTCCACATACATGAATTGCCGGCAAAACGGCGCGCTATGCCCGAGAATCACCACCGGTGTGCCACGCGCTTGGAGCACTTTATACACGGGCGCATCGGGGCGCAGGCGATATACGGGCGAAATGAACAATCCATCCACGCGCCTGGCGAGCAACCGGTGAATGCAAACTTCCTCGCGTTCCTCCTGGTTGAGCGTGTGCGAAACGATGATTTCAAAACCAAGTTCGTGCGCGCGTTCTTCAATGGCGAGCAAAATGCGGGCGGACGCGCCATCGGTCACAGACGGAACGATGATGCCCAAAAGGCGGCTTGTCCGGGTGCGAAGGCTTTGTGCGTTGGTGTCCGGCACATAGCCCATTTGTTGTGCGAACGCCTTGATGCGCGACTTCGTCGTGGCGGAAATGTCCGGCGCATCCCTCATCACCTTCGACACCGTCATGACCGAGACGCCGGCGCGTTGGGCGATGTCTTTGAGGCGAACCATTGTGGAAAAGATGGCAGGATTTGCCGGGAAATGTCCAGCTTGGGATGATGCTTGTTAAATAGTTAAAAGGTTAAATGGTTAAATCGATTAAAATCCGGCACGAGTTTTCGCAAAAATGCGCGGTAAGTATCCTATTTAACATTTTACCAATT
>DASRBR010000469.1:0-2596 GCA_035653495.1 Verrucomicrobiia bacterium | reverse complement strand
TGCCAGCCAACGCGCCGAAGGTGTTGATCTTTTCGCCGCATCCCGACGACGAAGTCATTATCGGCGGACTGGCTTTGCGTTTGTTGCGCGAGGCGAACTGGAACGTTATCAACGTGGCTGTTTCGCTGGGCAGCAAAAAGGAGCGCCAAGCGGGACGGCTGGCTGAATTGCGCGGGTGCTGTGATTGCATCGGGTTCGGCCTTGTGCAAACAGCGCCAGCCGGCCTCGACAAAATCCATTTTAAAAACCGCTCGGAAGATGCGGAGCGTTGGGCGGACAACGTGAAAGTCATCGCGGACATTCTCGCGAAACATCAGCCGAAAGTCATTTTGTTCCCGCATGAAGGCGATTGGAACAGCGCGCACATCGGCACGCATTTTTTGGTGATGGACGCGTTGAAAAATTTGCCTGCGAATTTTTCCTGCTACGCCGTCGAGACGGAATTTTGGGGCGCGATGGCGACTCCGAACCTGATGGTTGAAATCAGCCCACGCGACCTTGGCGATCTTATCACCGCCTTGACCTTTCACGTCGGCGAAGTGCAGCGCAACCCGTATCATCTTTCGCTCCCGGCGTGGATGGTGGACAACGTGCGGCGCGGCTCGGAAGTCGCGTGCGGACAAGGCGGCGCTGCGCCGGATTTCGTTTTCGCCACGTTGTACCGGCTGCGCAAATGGAGCGGCGGCAAATTGGAAAAAATCTTCGACGGCGGCCGCGCGCTTTCCGCCAATGAAAATCCGGCGACGCTGTTCGCATGAAAAGCGCCTTCATGCGCGAAGCCATCCGCATCTCCTTTCAGATGATGCGGCGCAACAAGGGCGGGCCGTTCGGCGCGGTCGTCGTGCGCAAGGGCAAAATCATCAGCCAAGGCTGGAACCAGGTCACTTCCGCCAACGACCCGACCGCGCACGCAGAAATCGTGGCCATCCGCGAAGCCTGCCGGCGATTGAAAACTTTTCATCTCGACGATTGCGAACTGTACGCGAGTTGCGAACCGTGTCCTATGTGCCTTTCGGCGATTTACTGGGCGCGAGTGAGGAAAGTCTATTACGCCAACACGCGCAAGGACGCCGCAGGGATCGGTTTCGACGACGATTTCATCTACACCGAAGTCTCGCGTCCAATCGCCAAACGCAAATTGATCATGAAGCAGTTCATGCACAAGGAGGCGCTGGCTGCTTTCGAGGAGTGGAAGAATAAGCCGGATAAAATGAAATATTGAAAATTTATGACGGATTGACATTTGAATATGGATGCGACAGGTTAGCCTCGTAATTGCCTTAATTTTATGGCTGTTCTCACTCTTGATCAGGTTTTGACTTACGCCGAAGCTTTGCCGCCGGATGAGCAGGAGATGCTGGCCGAACTGCTCAAGAAACGCCGCATTGAAGCATGGCGGGAAGAAACCGCCGCATATGCTCGCGAATCTGTCGCGGCATACAGAACAGGCAAGCTCAAGGCTCAATCGGCGAAAAGCGCGATTGCCAAATTGCGTTCGAGGTTGGCAAAAGCTTCGCCGTAAGAATGCGCGAATTGGTTTAAACTTCGCGCTTCGAAAGATCGTTCCAGCGTCTGGTCCGAAAAAATCCACCTTTGCAAAAGCGCATAGAAGCGGCACTTGCTCTAATGAGCACTGACTTGAACAACGCCAAGTTGAAAACCCACCACCTGAGCGGCTCCTTATCAGGTTACTTCGCTTGTTCATGCGGATTCGATTGCCGCATTATTTTCGCGAAAGAGAAAAGCAAGGAACAAGGCAAAGAAGTCCTGCTCCTGATTGATATCGGTTCTCACGACCAGGTGTACTGAACCAGCGATTTACCCCGCGTTTTCCAGCGGTTTTGCGGAAATTTCCAACATGCGCTCTATGGGCAGACGCGCCTTGCGGATGATCTCCGCCGGCAGTTCGATGCGGGGCGCAAGGTTCTTCATGCAATCGCGCAATTTTTCCAGCGTGTTCATCTTCATGTAACGGCACTCGCTGCAGCGGCAGTTGTCCGTCGGCATTTTCATCACGTCGAACACCGGCGCGCACAAAAATTCCTTGTCTGGACATTCCTTTTGCAACCGATGGATGATGCCCGACTCGGTCACGATCACAAATCGCTTCGCCGCGTTGTGCTTGCAATAATCGATCATCTTTTCCGTCGAGCAAACCGCGTCGGCCAAATCCCGCACTTCGCGCAAACTTTCGGGATGCACGACGATTTTCGCATCGGGATGCAGCTTGCGCAATTTCAAGATGGCGTCGCGCCGAAACTCCACGTGCGCATAACAATTTCCCTTCCACAACGTCATCGGCCGGCCCGTCTGTTCCATCACCCACGCGCCGAGATTTTCGTCCGGCACGAACAGCAAATCGCGGTCCTTCGGCGCGGCCTTGACGATCTTCACCGCGTTGCCGCTGGTGCAAATCACGTCGCTGAGCGCCTTCACCGCCGCGCTGCAATTGATGTAGGTGACCGTGTAAAAATTCGGGTTCGTCGCCTGCAATTTCGCCAGCTTCGGCGCGGGGCAACTTTCCTCGAGCGAGCAACCGGCCTTCATGTCCGGCAACACGACGATTTTTTCCGGATTCAAAATCTTCGCCGTCTCC
>DASRBR010000468.1:0-4814 GCA_035653495.1 Verrucomicrobiia bacterium | reverse complement strand
TTGCCAGAAGCCAGGAGAACGTTTTGAAACCCGGACACTGCCGGAAAGGAAAAAAGACCAGGAAAGCTTTTAATAAAAGAAAAAACCAAAAAAGGCGCTATGTATCGCTTGACATTACTCATAGCAGTGCGGTAGTCCTCTGCCGCTTTCGACCCGACGCGAATACGCCAAACGCATTTTAAAAGATCATTGATCCCATCCTCAAAGCGGCAGAGGACTGCCGCACTCCAAGGCAGGCTTCGCCTGCACCCAATTTTCGGAATGAGCGGACAAGGCTCACCTCCGCAAAGGCTACGGTGACCAAGCTGTCCGCGCTTCCACTCGAGCTTCGAGCATTCCGCCGCCCATCCTTCCAACACTCCGTTCCTCCATTTTCACTTTTCATTCGCCCATTTTATCAGACGTTGTCAAACGTACCGTAGGTATGAGCCTGCGTTGAAAATCAACAGTTTACATCATGGATCGTTAAATGGTTAAAAAGTTGAATCGTTAAAAGGGGTTCGCGCGACGACCGCGAAGTCGGCGAAGTTTTCCAAAGCCCGTTTTTTGCCGACTCTTTCTCTCTGTTTTCTCCGTTTGCTCCTGTTCGATTGCATTAAATCGCAGATACCAGTTGACATTCCGGTGGAAACGGGCAGATTGCCACCGTCTGTTCGATAGCTTGTCACTTTCAAGATATGGCAAATCCTCAGGTGAACTCCGTTCAGTGATGATTTTAAACCCGAATACCGGGAACAGTCTGGGAAAAGCAGTTTAATCGGGACAGCAAATCATCATATGAATAATAAATTGTTTGTCGGAAACCTTTCCTTCAACACCACCGAAAACGACCTCCAGGACGCATTCGCCGCCCACGGCACCGTCGTTGAAACCAATCTCATGACCGACCGCGCAACCGGTCGCGCCCGTGGCTTTGGTTTTGTCACCATGAGCACCGAGGCGGAGGCACAACAGGCCGTCAGCGCAATGCATGGCCACTCTCTTGATGGCCGGCCTCTCACGGTGAACATCGCCCGCCCTCGTGAAGAACGCACCGGCGGCGGTGGGCGTCCGCAATACGGCAACCGTGGCGGCAGTGGCGGTGGCCGCAACCGCTACTAATCAGTTGAACTGATTAGAACCGTTTTGGGGCCCGGATTTGCCGGGCCTCATTTATTTTTCCAGGCGCTTCCGCATTTCTGGTCTGCTGGAGTTTGTCCTTCATCCAAGACCGGTTGATGAAAGAGCAGAATCATGAAAGAAGAACACATCGAGATCGAAGGAAGCGTCCAAACCGTATTGCCGGGCACGATGTTCCGGGTGGAACTGGACAACAAACGCCTTGTGCTGGCCACGATCTCCGGAAAGATGAGAAAACGCTTCGTGCGTTTGACCGCCGGCGACCGTGTGAAAATGGAGATGTCACCGTACGATCTCACCAAGGCCCGCATCACCTGGCGTTTGAAATAAGACAAGGATAGAGGAATGGCAAAAACCGAACGCAGGTGGTCGCGAGCACGCTCGCGCATCAGCTTGGTGTCTTTGTGTCTTGGTGGTTAATTCTTCGCGGTCGTCGCGCAACCACCCCATTTGATTTTTTGTGGTTCATAGTACATTCCCGCCATGAGCATGTTCATGTTCGCCACGGGGGTGGAAAATAGCACGCCAACCATCAAAAATGGCCGTCATCGCGTCGATGAAATGGAAAAATGCGGCCATTACAAGTATTGGCAGAAGGATTTCGATCTGGTGGATGAATTGGGCATCCATTTTTTGCGCTACGGCGTGCCGCTCTACAAAACTTACCTGGGCCACGAACGTTATGATTGGGAATTTTCCGACACGGTCTTCGGCGACTTGAAAAAACGCGAGATCATTCCCATCGCTGACTTGTGCCATTTCGGCGTGCCGGATTGGATCGGCAATTTCCAGAACCCGGATTTTCCCGGCTTGTTCGCCGATTACGCGTGGGACTTCGCGTGCCGTTATCCCTGGATACAGCTTTACACGCCGGTGAATGAGATGTTCATCTGCGCGCAATTTTCCGCGCGTTACGGCTGGTGGAACGAGCAATTGAAAAGCGACAAGGCGTTCGTCAACGCCCTCAAGCACATCGTCAAGGCGAACATCATGGCGATGAACGCGATTTTGCAGGTGCGGCCGGACGCCATTTTCATCCAGAGCGAGGCGTCGGAATATTTTCACGCGGAAAATCCCATGGCGATTAAGCCGGCGGAAATCCGGAATGCCGAGCGGTTCCTTTCGCTGGATTTAAATTACGGCAAACGCGTCGGCTCGGAGATGTATGAATTTCTAATGGATAACGGGATGTCGCGTGATGAATATCATTTTTTTGTGAGCCACAATCTCAAGCATCATTGCGTGATGGGCAATGATTACTACGTGACCAACGAGCATCGCGTGGCGCCGGACGGCAACACGTCCGGGGCCGGCGAGGTGTTCGGCTACAGCGAAATCACGCGGCAATATTATGCGCGCTACAATTTGCCGGTGATGCACACCGAGACGAACATCGCGCAGGGGCCGAATGGCGACGAGGCGGTTTTCTGGCTTTGGAAGGAATGGGCGAACGTGTTGCGGGTGCGCAACGATGGCATTCCCATCACGGGTTTCACCTGGTATTCGTTGACGGACCAGGTGGATTGGGACACGGCGTTGCGCGAGGACAACGGGCGGGTGAATCCGCTTGGGCTTTATGATTTGGACCGCAAAATCCGGCCGGTGGGTGAGGCTTACCGCAGGCTGATTGAAGATTGGCGCTCGGTGCTGCCGACGCACAGCGTTTGCCTGACTGTGCCGGTGAAATTGCCGCACGGCTTGGAACGCAAGCACCGGCTGAAGCAGAAGGAACGCGCGCGCTCAGTGGCGCTGGTGGACCGCAACCTGGAGGAAGACTACTTCGACCTGAACGGCGGGGCAGGGTAAAGCAGCGGTCGAGAATAGTTTTGTGAAAAACGTTTCTCCTGTGCGAATGAACAGATTTGGTTTTACGCTCGCCCTCATCCCGACCTTCTCCCCCGGGGGAGAAGGAGAGCTTTTTCACATCGTTGCGCCATTAAGTAGCATTGTTTTCAATCACCGCGTTTTTCAATTTTCTCCAGCACATAGAAAACCAGAGACGGAATTCTTCTTCGAGCGGAGTAGAATGGTTCACCCTCTCCTGGGCGAGAGAGCTGGGGTGAGGGCGAGCGTTAACAAACTGACAATCACGATTTCCTGACCGCGGTGATCAGCAAATCGTCGAGTTGCTCTTTCGCAATGAGCGGTTCGCGGAGGCCGTGGTGTTCGCGCAACGAACGATTGCGTTTTGGGCCGTGCTCGAAAAACTCGGTCAGGATTTCCAGGTCGTTGAGATGCAGATTGCGTTGAAATGCGCAAATGGTTTCGCTCTTCGGAAGCGCATTTGCCAACGCAGCGAGCAATACATCCGATTCACCGGCGAAAAATTTTTCCATAAGTTCAGTCCAATCGCTGGTCCGTGCTTCAATAGGAACAAAATATTCACGTGGCGGTTTGGCGGCGAGCAATGGCGCGGGAAAATCGAACGGTGACAACGGTTGCTGCCGCGTGGTCCAAAGGAGTCGCAGCAAGGAGGCATACGCCCGTGCGCATCCGCTCTTGAATGCGCCGAAAATATTTCCGGTGGCGTTTGCGTCATTCAACAATCGAAAAACGAGTTTTTCATTCGCGCGCTCGATGCCGATGAACCGATACGCCTGCGGATAGGTGTTCACGCGGTTGAATTTCGGCCGATGGATGCGCAATAGTTCGTTCTCCTTCAAGCGGGCGTTCTCGGGCGAGCCGCATTCTTCCCACACGATGCTTCGCACCGAATGCACGAGCCGGATGATTTTGCGCGCGCAACGATCCGGGCGCGCGTTTTTGTATGAGGCGAGGCGGCGGCGCAGATTTTTCGACTGGCCGACGTATAAAATTCTTTCGGCTTCGCCGCCCATGATGTAAACGCCCGGTTTTGCCGGAATGGCGCGAAAAAATTCAGCGCCAAAACGCAAAAGCAGCGGCTTGGCGGGCTTGAACAGGTGCAGTTGCTGCGCGGGCATCGTCTTCAAATTAAAGCGCAATTCGCGTCTTCTTTCAATATTTCCCACCACCAGTTTTTTTCGCGTAGGACAAATGCTGACAAAAAAATAATCGCGCTCTGACAGACTCGAATGCGCAGGCGTTCTAGTGTGCGCGCATCTCGTGCAGGCGGCACGGGATGGACCGGGGTTTCATGCTGTGCATGGACGGTCCCGGAAGAGCGTCAGCAGCGAAAGGCCATTTTATCAACCCGATATTGCCTGCCGGTTCAGCGGATCCGTGGATGATTCATCACGACGGTTTTTATTATTATTCGGAAAGCCAGCAGCAGCAGCGGAGCATCATCATCCGCAAGTCGCAGACGATTGTCGGCATCGGGAGCGACGCGGGCGTGTGCGTCTGGAACGCGCCTGACACCGGGATGAATTCCAATTCCATCTGGGCCCCTGAACTGCATCGCTTCGGCAACAAATGGTTCATCTATTACGCGGCGGACGATGGCCGCAACGAAAACCATCGCATGTGGGTGTTGGAATCGGAGGGCAATGATCCGCAAGGGCGGTATCATTGCCGCGGCGCTTTGGACACCGGCGGTTGGGCGATTGACGGCACCGTGCTCACGTTGGGCGATGAGATGTTTTTCATCTGGTCGGGCTGGCCCGGCAAAAAAGACGGCCAACAAAATCTTTACATCGCCCCGATGCGCGACCCGGTGACGCTCGCGGCGAAACGGACGTTGCTCTGCGAGCCCGAGCATGCATGGGAGAAAAAGG
>DASRBR010000467.1:0-5571 GCA_035653495.1 Verrucomicrobiia bacterium | reverse complement strand
CAACCCCTTTAAAAGATGCGATTCCAGCAATGCGTGTGCCGGACGGCCATTGACCGTGAGCTGGATTCCATCCAGCGCGCGCAACGCGTGCATTCGCGCGAGACCCGGCGCAATTGGATCGAAAAGCAGCCGGATGAGCGGAACAACCGTCGCGCGGTCCTGGCGTTCGTATAAAAGGCGGGAGGCGGCGTCGCGTTGCCAGCCATTCGGATGCCGGAGCATCGAAACCAATTGTTCTGCGGACAGCTTGCCTAAAGCGACAAACTTCGGCTGCTTGAAATTCAGTGGCAGCACGCTGTAGATGCGTCCCAACTCAGGAAGAGCATTCGCCGGAGTTCCGTTGGTGTTCCTTTTAAGCGGGACTTCCATCGCATGCATCAAGCCTGTGACATAAAGCGCTCCGTCCGGGCCGTTGATGACTTCCGTCGGCTGAAAGGAGCTGTCGTAATTGGCGAGAAATTCAGAAGCCTGTTCATCGGCGGGCCTTTCGGTGATGGTTTCAAAACCGTTGTGAATGATGTGGTCGTGATGCACGACACCGGCGATTGTTTCCGCGACAAAGTCATCGCCGATGTACTCGCGTGGAAAAGCGTTGCCGCGGTAGATGGCAATTCCAGAAGCAGCCGTAAAACGCACGGGAGTTGGAAAAATTCTTCCGGCGTGGATTGGCGGATAGATGAACTGCGTCGCCGGCTGGCCCGACAAAATCCATGTTGCAGAAGGCATCGTGTAAAACGGATTTCGCGTTTGATAACGCGACTCGGACATGACCAGCTCGATGTGGTGGGTTGGTTTGCAGATGTATTTTTGCCCGCGATCGTCGAAGCTCAACCCTGATGCGCCCGATCCACTTTCCGCGATCAAGAGCGACGTGCGCGGATCAAACGAAAAACTTCCTTCGCTCAACGCCACGGATTGATTTGCCACGCTCGACGAAATCACATCTCCGCCCAAGCTTGTAGTGACTGCGTGGATGCGATTGTCCAGGCCCCATGCCATGCTGGTGATGATCACCTGTCCGTTCGCGCCATTGGTGGCGTCGCCAAAGCTTTTGAAGATTTCGCGCCGGACGTCCGCAACGCCATTGCCTTTGCTGTCCTTCAGGTAAAGAACCTGGCCGGAAGCCGCGACGAAAACGCCGCCATCATAACAGGTCAATGCGGTCGGGTTCGTGAGGTCCTCCGCATAAACCGTGCGCGAAGAAAACTTCCCGTTGCCATCCGTATCTTCCAGCACGCACACGCGGCCCTTCACTGGTTCGCCCGCGGCGCGGCGGGGAGCTTCGAGCACGAACAAGCGCCCGTTTTCGTCAAAGGCCATCGCGATCGGATTCTTGACCAACGGTTCTGAGGCGACGGTTTCCATTCTGAACCCGCGTTTGATCTGGAAATTCCTCGGCTCATCTGTTGGAGGCGAAACTTCCTGTTTTGGAAGATTTGTGCGGGAAGAAGGTTGCGGCAACAACGTCTCGGCGCCCATCAAACGACCAGCCACGAACAAACACATCAACAACAAACCCGGCTTCATTCTCCATCAAGATGACTGACAATTCGCGTTTTGGGGAGTTATTTTATTGACCAAAGACAAACAACAAACACCCACCTCGGCCAAGGCTTTTCAAAGCAGCCCTTCTTGCTACATTCGCCGTGATGATCAAGCCATTTTGCGCGCTGATTGCAACGACCTTCATTTCCGTTTCTGTTTTTGCGGACACGGTTTATCTGCGCCTCAATCAACTCGGTTTTCAACCGTCGGATACCAAGACTGCCATCGCATTCTCATCCGCAACTTTGCCGGACAATTTTTCGATTGTGGAGGATGCCTCGCATGAGACGGTCTTTCGCGGACGACCCAAATTGCTCGCGGGAATGCATTGGGCGAAGTTCGACAACCATGCGGAACTTGATTTCTCCGCATTGAAAACGGCGGGCCGCTATCATTTGATCATGGGCGAGGACAAATCTGCCTCGTTCGAAATCAATCCGCAGATTTATCGTCCGCTGCCGGATGAATTGCTGGAATTCATGCGCGAGCAGCGTTGCGGTTATAATCCGTTCCTCGACACCGTTTGTCATCCATTCGATGGCCGCACCGCTTACGGGCCGATGACGAACGGAACGTATCTCGATGCAACCGGCGGATGGCATGACGCAGCCGACCTGCTGAAATACCTGCTCACTTCCGGCAATGCGACCGCCCAGATGCTCCTTGCGTGGAAGCTTGAACCACGTGACTTCGGCGATTCTGTGAATGCGCTCGGTCAACCCGGCTCCAACGGCATTCCCGATGTGCTCGATGAAGCGCGTTGGGGATTGGATTGGATGCTTAAACTGCATCCCGCGCCCGACCAGCTTTATCATCAAGTGGCCGATGACCGCGATCACCACGGTTTTCATTTGCCGCAGAATGATGCGTCCGATTACGGCTGGGGCAGGGGAAGTTATCGCGTTGTTTATTTCGCCGATGGCCAGCCGCAAGGGCTCAAGGATTACAAGAGCGAATCCACCGGCCTCGCCAATCTCGCGGGCCGTTACGCAGGGGCGATGGCCCTTGCCTATCAAATCTGGAAAGACGATCCGACGCACGCCGATTTCGCGCAACGTTGCCTCAAGGCAGGCATGGAGGTTTATGAACTCGGTCGCAAACATCAAGGTGTCCAGCAGGGCAATTCCTACAGCGCGCCTTATCGCTATGCGGAAACTACATGGGCCGATGACATGGAATGGGGCGCAGCGGAATTGTATCACGCCACGCATCAACGCAAATATCTCGTCGGCGCGAAGCGCTACGCGAACATCATCCAATCCGAATCCTGGATGGGCAAGGAACAGACCGGCCATTACCAATATTATCCTTTCGTGAACATCGGCCATTTCGCGTTGTATGATTCCGTAGACAGGGAGTTCAAACGGGTGTTGGCGGCGTATTATCGAGATGGCATCGAGCGCTGCATCCGGATGGGCCAACGGAATCCATATCACATCGGCGTGCCGTTCATCTGGTGCTCGAACAACCTGACCGTCGCGCTCATCACGCAAATATTGCTCTACGAACGGATGACCGGCGACATGCAATATCACGCATTCATGTGCGCGCAACGCGATTGGTTGCTCGGGCGCAATCCATGGGGAACTTCAATGTTCAGCGGCATTCCGGAAGGCGGCGTTTACCCGCGCGACATGCATCTGCAAACGACTGCGTTGACTGGCCGTTCCGTTCGCGGCGCATTGGTGGATGGTCCCGTTTACGAACGCATTTTCAAGACGCTGAAAGGCGTATCCATCAGCGAACCCGACCCATTCGCGCCGTTCCAGGATGAACTCGCCGTCTATCACGATGACCGCCATGATTACTCGACGAACGAACCAACCATGGACGGAACCGCATCGGCGATTTTGATGTGGGCGCTCATGAAGCGATGATTATGACCTTGAATAGACCGCACAACGATTAACATGGCACTTGGACGCACGTCTCGAATCTGCTCTCCAAAGCAAAGAAATGAATTTTGTGTCAATAGTCGGGACCCCTTTACGACCCCTTTACTTTACGGCTTGTCGAGGCAAGACGGTTCCTGCTATGTGGTTTAAACCAGTTCCTGGATTTTCATTCAATGTTGGCTCTGATACTACTGTTGCATATTGACTATGAAAACTTCCCCGAGGTTAGCGTTAGTTCAAATTGGTTGCTTGATAGGCCTTCTTCCGTAAGCGTACCGCGGAGCACCTCTTGACAGAGCAATGAGGAGGGGATCGTAGATGCCATAGCAGATATGCTACGACGTTTATGACGCGGCTTGCCGTTGAACTTGCAGATGCGCCTTGGCCCAGGCAGCGGGTATGACTTCTGGCACTTGGTGGTTGGTCATTCTGGGCAGGCGTGTCAGGACATCTTTGAGGTAGGTGTAAGGATCAATGCCGCGTCGTCGGCAACTTTCGACAATGGTGTAAAGGATGGCTCCGCGTTCTCCGGCCTCCGCTTCGCCTACAAAAAGCCAGTTCTTTTTCCCGATGGCCGTTGGGCGAATGGCATTCTCCACCAGGTTGTTGTCGATCTCCACCCGCCGTCTTGCAGAAAGATTTCCAAGGTCGGCCACTGGGTTGTTCGAACTCATACTCAGTTGGTTCGTGGACGACTGCAGATGGAAACTATTGGTTTGTCCATCTGCGTCCATCTGTATCCATCTGTGGTTAAGGTTTTGTTTTCGCGCTGTGTTCCGAGTTCGGAGTTCCGGCTTTAGCCGGTTCCAAGTGGATCCATTGCAGATTGATAAAGATGAAAAAATCGAACCACGTAAGAAGTGGCAAGCATCGAACGCTGAACGCCGAACTCGAAACCGGCTAAAGCCGGAACTCCGAACTCGGAACACGGAACTCCGAATCCAATACTCCATCCCTCCTCCACTCCATCTCACCAAAAAAAAAGCGAGGCCGAAGCCTCGCTGTGAAATCGCGATGTGCGAATGTTCAGTTGTTCGCGGGAGCCGCGGCGGCAACGATGTTGACGCGCTTGCTGCCCTTGTCGAACTGGACTTTGCCGTCCACGAGGGCGAACAACGTCCAATCGCGGCCGGTGCCGACATTCTGCCCGGCGGTAAATTTCGTGCCGCGCTGGCGGACGAGTATGCTGCCGGCGGTGACAAATTCCCCGCCATAGCGTTTCACGCCCAATCGTTTGCTCGCGCTGTCGCGTCCGTTGCGGACGCTGCCTTGACCTTTTTTGTGTGCCATAAAACTACAGTTTAATTTCGTTGATTTTTACGACCGTCAATTCCTGCCGGTGCCCGACGGTGCGATGATACCCCTTGCGGCGTTTCATCTTGAACGCGATTTTCTTTTCACCGCGTTTATGTGCCACCACGTCGGCGGTGATGGTGGCCTTGGCGACGGTGGGCGAACCCAGCGTCAGCTTGCCATCCTGATTCACCAGCAAGACCCGATCAAAAGTCACAGGCTTCCCTGCTTCAACGTCCAGGCGCTCGATTTCCAGCGTGTCACCCGCGGCGACACGATACTGTTTGCTTCCGGTTTCTATAACAGCGTACATAAGTTTCCCCAAATGAGGGGCGCGTAACTAAACAAATCCGCAAAGAGCTGTCAACTTCTGATTTCACCTTTTTGCTTATCAGCATGGAATATACCCAATTTTGCTCTTGCCGCCAGTTTGGTTCCCCAACAAACTTTTCGCCGTTGAAAAAACCGCTGCTGGCCATCATTTTCGGCTTCTTTCTGGCCGTTTTTCCGGTCTTTGGACAACTCACCCTTTCCGACGTTCAAACCATTGTCGCCCAAGCTGTAACACGCGCCACGCAAGTCTCTTCCAACAGCCTTATCGCTATTGTTGATCGTGAAGGGTTCGTGCTGGGCGTCTGGAGCGTCAATGGCACCACGCCTGCCACCAGCACGTTCACCAACATGCTGGCTGATGCCATAGCCAAGGCCGGAACTGCCTCGTTTTTGAGCAGTGATCAACATGCCTTCACCTCGCGCACTGCCGGGTTCATCATCCAGCAGAATTTCGCGCCGGGCGTGATGAATTCCGGCCCCGGCCCGCTCTTCGGCGTCAACTTTT
>DASRBR010000466.1:0-5562 GCA_035653495.1 Verrucomicrobiia bacterium | reverse complement strand
TTTAATCATGCAGAAGGCGCATAACCCAAAGCAATGAAACATCGAACATCCAACATGAACCCCGACATCGGATGTCGGGGCGGGCACCGAACATCGAATGTTCCTGAGTTCACGCAATTGGGCTTTCGATGTTCGGCGGTTGCGATACGGCCTAGATTGACGCGCAAGCAGCGCGTCGGGACCGGGAAAATCAGGCGCACGTTTCGCCTGCCATTTTGCTTTGAATTCGCGCAAGTTTTGTTAGGTTCACTTTCCATGAGAACGGTGATTTACCCCGGCAGTTTCGATCCCATGACCAATGGCCATCTGGATGTCGTGCAGCGCGCGACAAAGTTGTTCGACAAGGTTATCGTGGCTGTGGCGCAGAACGAGAGCAAAAACCCGCTGTTCACGTTGGACGAGCGCGTGGAGTTGGTGTCGGGTTGCGTGAGACATTTGCCGAATGTGGAGGCGGACGCGTTTGACGGGTTGCTGGTCGAGTTTGTCGAGAAACGGTCGGCGCAGGCAATCATTCGCGGGTTGCGCGCGGTGTCGGACTTCGAGTTTGAATTTCAACTGGCCCTGATGAATCGTAAATTGAACGAGCGCGTCGAAACGATATTCATGATGCCGAAGGACACCTACACGTTCCTGAGTTCGCGCATCGTGAAGGAAATTGCCCGGCTGGGCGGTGACGTGAGCCAGTTCGTGCCGCCGCTGGTGCAAAAAGCTTTGAAATCGAAGATGTTGAGTTACAAAGATTGAATGCGATGTTGAAAATTTATGGGCTGAAAACTGAGGTTTTCAGCCACAATTTCAGCTACAAAAAACACAGAGGTATTTATGGCTTTGCTGATCAATTTACGTCATTTGGAGAAGGACAACGTGGAATTGGAGGGAGAACTGCCTGCAAGCCAATTGGATGTGGAAGGCGTAGATGAGTTGATTCATGTGAGGGAGCCGCTGCATTACAATTTGGAAGCGCAGAAGATGGAACATGCAATCTTGGTGCAGGGCAGTCTGGAGATCACGCTGGATTGCGAGTGCTCGAGGTGTCTCAAGCCTTACAAGCACAAGCTGGAATTCCCGCATTGGACCTGTCATTTGCCCTTGGAAGGGGAGGACAAGGTGTTGGTAAGCAATGATTGCGTGGACTTGACGCCCTATGTGAGGGAAGATATTCTCCTTGGGTTTCCGCAACATCCGTTGTGTGAAGTGGATTGTGGCGGGTTGCCGAAAAGGGCGGTCGCCAAAACGAAAAAGACCAGTGGCACGGGACAGACCAAGGAAACGTCGTCTGCTTGGGCCGAATTGAACAAACTGAAATTTTAAACTGAAGAATTTATGGGTGTACCCAAGCGTAAACCATCACGAAGCCGCATGCGCCAGCGCCGGGCTTATAACAGCGTGCTGACCCTCCCCCAATTGAGCACGTGCCCGCAATGTGCCGCTCCTTATGTCCCGCACCGGGTTTGTCCCGCCTGCGGTTTTTACAAGGGGCGCCAGGTCATTTCCATAAACGCCGGATCCTGATTCATTGATTGAGGGCTGTGGAAGCGGACACCTGTTGTTCCGCCCCTCTCCCCATTTATGCGAATCGTAGTGGATGTCATGGGTGGCGACCACGGTTGCGCGGTCGTCATCGAAGGCGTCAAACGCGCGCTCGAGGCAGACCAAAAAATCGGCGCGCTCTATGTGGTCGGCAAGCAGGAAGAAATCCAGTCGGCAATCCGCACAACTGGGTTGCGCGATGACCGCGTCCAAATCGTCCACGCCAGCGAGGTGATGACGATGGAGGACAAGCCGACCGTCGCCCTTCGCAAAAAAAAGGATTCTTCCATGGCGCGAGCGATCGAGATGGTCGCTGACGGCAAGGCTGAAGCGGTGATTTCTTTGGGCAACACCGGCGGCATTTTGGCATTATCCACTTTGAAGCTGCGGCCCTTGCCGGGTGTTGATCGGGCAGGGATTGCCACCGTGATACCCGCGCCCGACAATGATTTTGTATTGCTGGACGCGGGCGCGAACACTGAATGCAAGCCGGTCCACTTGATGCATTATGCGGTGATGGGTAGTGTGTATTCGCGGACGATTCTCGGTTATGAAAAGCCGCGCGTTGGATTGCTCAGCAACGGAACGGAAGAAGGCAAAGGGACGGAATTGACCAAGGAAGCGTACAAGCTTTGCAAACAAATTGATCTCAATTTCATGGGTAACATCGAGGGACATGGTTTGTTCGCCAATCAAGCAGAGGTGGTGGTTTGCGATGGGTTCGTCGGGAACATCGTATTAAAAACTTGCGAGAGTCTTGCATTGGGGATGATATCCATGTTAAAACGCGAACTAAGCCGCAATCCGAAGCGGCAACTTGGAGCGTATCTGGCCCAGAATGCGTTGCGGGCCATCAAGCGCCGCATGGATCCGGAGGCTTACGGCGGCGCGCCGTTGTTGGGGTTGAATGGAACAGTGATGAAGGCACACGGTTCAGCACGGGAAAAAGCGATCATGAACGCCATACGGATCACGACGGAAACCATCCAGCACCAGATCACGCAGGTCATCGCAAAGGAAATCCAGGCCGCCAACCAGCGCCTGGCCAGCATTACTCCGCAAACGCCCGCCACCACGAGTGCATTATGAGCACAGGGACATCCAAAAAATTCAAGAATCCTCGCGCGAAGTACGATTTCAAGGGCCGCACTTGTTCCATCGCCGGCGTCGGCTCCTACGTGCCCGAGCGCATCATCACCAACGCCGACCTGGAAAAAATGGTGGAAACATCCGACGAATGGATCACCAGCCGCACCGGCATCAAGGCGCGCCGCGTCGCCGCCACGCATGAATTCACGTCGGACCTGGCGGCAAACGCCGCGGCACGCGCCATGAAAATGGCCGCCGTAAAGCCGGAGGAAATTGATTTGATCATTGTCGCCACCATCACGCCCGACATGCCGTTTCCTTCGACGGCGTGTCTCGTGCAGCAGAAAATTGGCGCGTATCGCGCCGCGGCATTTGACATCGAGGCGGCGTGTTCCGGTTTCATTTACGCGCTCGAAATCGGCCAGCAGTTCATCATGTCGCGCACGTACAACACCGTGCTGGTCATCGGCGCGGAAAAACTTTCTTCAATCGTCAATTGGACGGACCGCAATACCTGTGTGTTGTTCGGAGACGGCGCGGGTGCGGCCATCCTGCAAAATCGTCCCAACAGCCACGGTTTGTTGACGGCTTGCATGGGCGCCGACGGCCAGAAAGCAGATCTGCTTTCCATGCCGGCAGGCGGCAGCCGTTGTCCTGCGAGCATCGAATCAGTCCAGGGTGGGTTGCATTTTCTGCGGATGGACGGCAAGGAGACTTTCAAGAACGCAGTGCAAGCGATGCTCACGGCCGCGCAGGAATCTTTGCGGCGTTGCGAAATAGACATCACGCATATCAAGTGCATCATTCCGCACCAGGCCAACCAGCGAATCATCGACGCCGTGAGTGAACGGCTTGGCGCGAGGCCGGAACAGGTATTTGTCAACCTGCACAAATACGGCAACACTTCGGCTGCGTCGGTGGCGATTGCGCTGGATGAGGCTGTTGCGTCGGGACGTATTCAGCGCGGGGACTTGATTTTGTTGATCGTTTTCGGAGCGGGACTTACGTGGGGGGCGGCAGTAATAGAGTGGTGATCGTAACTTCTCAAGGTATAAATTCCCTACAAAAATCGAGTAAATCGCGTTTGACGAACACCCCCTTTGTGCTAAGGTGAAATACTACTATGAGTGCAAGAAAAATTGGGTCTGCCACTGTATTTGAACCTGTAACAGTGCAGTCGCGCGAAACGCGGCTGACTCTCTCCCCCGAGAATGTCCGGATCCATAGGAACGGGGTTGAGTTCCGCTCAGCCTCCTCGATCAGCGCATGGACGGAAATGACCGTCACGCTGCAATCGACCAAGGATGCGGGGCGGGTACACTGCAATGGAGTGGTGGTTGCCTGCAACGGGAACCGCCATAATGGTTACGTCGTTTCCATGGTATTCACCAGCCTTTCCAAGCAGTCGCAAGCGCGGCTGAACTTGCTGGCCCTGCCTTGACGCGCCTTGCGTGGGGCAGCATGTGTGTGCTAAACCATCTCCATGGAATTGTTTAATCGTATCTTGAAGCTTGCCGTGGATGGTGGAGCTTCTGACGTTCATATCAAGATAGGCACTCCTGTCATCTTTCGCATCAACCGGCAGCTCATCGCGATCGAAGGCCCGCTTCCCACCGAGGAATGGATGAACAACGTGGTGAAACATATCACGCCTCCCCACCTGCAAAAGCGGCTTGAGGAAGAACGGGAAGTGGATTTTTCATATTTTTCTCCCGGAATCGGACGCTTCCGCACCAATCTTTTCCAACAGCGCGGCTCTTTTTGCCTGGCCATGCGCTTCGTGAAAACAAATGTGCCAAGCTTTGAGGAACTCGGCCTGCTGCCGCAGATCAAGAAGATCGCTGAGTCTCCGCGCGGTATTGTGCTCGTGGCTGGCTCGACCGGCAGCGGCAAGTCAACCACGCTGGCCGCGATGATCGAACATATCAACGCGCATTTCAAAAAACACATCGTGACGATGGAGGACCCCATCGAGTACGTGTTCGAGGACAACCAATCCGTTCTCGAACAACGCGAAGTTGGACTTGACACGCTTTCGTTCGAACACGCGCTTAAACATGTGTTGCGCCAAGACCCCGACATCATCATGGTCGGCGAAATGCGCGATGCGACGAGCTTCACCGCGGCCATGAGCGCCGCCGACACCGGTCACCTTGTGCTTTCCACCTTGCACACCACGAATGCCTCGCAATCCATCAGCCGCATCCTGGATTTTTTCAAGGCGGAGGAACGGGAACAAATCCGCCGTCAGCTTGCGGGCACTTTACGGGCGGTCGTTTGCCAGCGCATGGTCTCAACTGTGACAGGTGCCGTGACGCCCGCGCTGGAGATTCTGATCAACACGCCGACTGTGAAGAAATTGCTTGAAGAAAACCGCCTCGACAAATTGCCGGCTGCCATTGAAACATCGGGCGACGATGGCATGCTGAATTTCAACCAGGCATTGTTCCAGTTGGTGAAAGAAGGGAAGGTTTCGCAGAAAGAAGCGCTCGCCAAAGCAAGCAATCCACAGGCGCTGGAAATGAATTTCAAAGGCATCTTCCTCGACGAAGGCCGCCGCATTTTGGGCTAAGTCTGCGGTCACTTTCTTGGAACTGTATAAAAATTCCTATCTTCCAGATGTTGCAGGATCATGTCCACCGTGCGTTCCACGGCGCCTAAATTTTCCACGACAGTCCTGAGCGCATTGCAACCTAATTGGTCTCGGCGCCTGGGATTGGCGAGCAAATCAGCAAGCGTTTTTTCCAGTTCCTCTGCATTACGCACTTGGATGGCGCCGTCATTTGCCAGGAAGACTTTGGTGACATCGGCAAAATTCTGCATGTTCGGGCCGAACACTACCGGTTTGCCCAGCGCCGCGGGCTCGATGGGATTCTGGCCGCCTTCAGCCGCCAAACTCTTGCCAACGAAAACAATGGTGGCGTGTTCGTAAAAGAACCTTAA
>DASRBR010000465.1:0-2238 GCA_035653495.1 Verrucomicrobiia bacterium | reverse complement strand
TATTTCAACCTTCATTCGCCCTATCAAAAACAAGCGGCTGCAAAAGCCGCATCGCGCCAATCGCCCGAGCCGAAGGGTTAATTCACCGATTTTAAATTTCAATCCCCGCGAACTTCGTCGCCCAGGCGCACGTTTCCGGTCGTGATGTCTGCCACCGTATTTTCATCGTCTTGCGGTCCCGAGACTCTCGCTTCGCCGACCTTCAACCCTTGGCGGTAAACATTCAGCAACCGGCCGATGGGCGGAACGGTGCCGATAGGAAAATTGAGCACAGCCCAGCGCGAGTCGCCGTCCACACTGATGACTTTTCCTTCGGGTGACGTGTCGGGCGTGATGATGAGTTTGACGTTGGATTTGTTGGTAGTGGAATAGCCTGGGGAAGAGCCGAACGCAGGCGGACGGGTGGTGGCTTTTGACCCGGCGCACCCTGCCACAAAAAGCCCGCCCAGGAGCAGGCATGCAACAAATCTCATGAAAGCAGTAGAATCCCGCGTGCGTGAAACGTCAAGTCTCGGTGATGATGGTGTCGCTGTGCTCATACGCCGGCGCGCAACAACAGAGCAGCATGAGCGTTTCATTGCCCGAGTTCCAAATCTTGTGTTTTTTGCCCGGCAAAATAGCGATGGCATCGCCAGTTTTCACTTCGCGCATTTCGCCTTCGATGCGCATGCGCCCGGTCCCATGCGTGATGAAATAAATCTCCTCCGCGCGCGGATGATAATGTTCCTGCGTGCTGCCGCCGACAGCGATGCGCGCCTCGGCAAGGCTTTGATTGCGGATGCCGGAATTGCGATAGGCGAGCAACTCGCGGATTTCCGAACCATCCTTGGTGATGAACGCCTGCACTTCGTTGAGATTTTTGACATCCATAAATTTAAAATGCTTCATTCCAATGGCACCCAGCGCGGGCCCAACAATTTCTGCCAGCGCGATTGGCCTAGCAGCACGCCCGCGACGACCAGCGCCATGGCCATCCAAAACGTATGTGTCACCGGTTCACCAAGGCAAACGTAAGCCCATGCCATCGTGCAGAGCGGGACAAGATTGTTGAAAAGAAAAACCCGGCTCGTTTGCCAATGCCGCAGCGCGTTGTTCCACAGCACATACGCAATCACACCGCCGGCGATGATGCAATATCCCTGCACCAGCATCAGGTCTGCGCGAATAATCAAACCAGACTTGGCGATTTCCAACAAGGCAAGCGGCATCAACAGAACTCCCGCGCGCCACATGGTGTGCGCGCTGACTTCCGCCCCGGAAAGTTTGGCTCCAAGAAAGCGGCTTTGGCGTCCGAAATTCGCCCATAACCAGCTCGCCGTGAAGCCGAGCGCTTCACCAATTGCGCTGGACCTGCTCTTGCCCAACGTCGGCCAGAACAAGACAAACACGCCCGCCAGGGCCAATCCGGCCGCGCCATATCTTTGCGCCGAGCGCAACGTCATCGCCGGGCGTTCCTCCCATAGCAGCGTCCAGACAGGAGACATTCCCAGATACAAGGCGACGTGCGATGCGGACGTAAAGTAAAGCGCCCAGTTGAACACAAAAATGTAACACGCCATGCTCAGTCCGCCGCGCAACCACAAATCGCGTTTGGCCGCCGCTGTCAAAGGGCTCAATTTTCCGAGCCACGGCGTCCATTTCAAAATGGCCAAGAGGCACAAGCCGGCAAACAACATTCTTGTGCAGCCCACCCAGCCGGAGCCCCACCATTTCACGACGTATTTTGTGCCCGCATTGCTGCCGCCCCACAAAAAAACTGCCATGATAACTGAAGCGGCGATGCCGCCGTTTGATTTCTTCGCAAACACCGCTTGAGTTAGCCGATGAGGACGCTGCGAAGCAACCGAAAATGGACAAGGCTGATCCGCAGGCGGAGCTTTGCAGCTTTGGGTGCTTGGAACTTTGATCTCTGGACTTTTCATACCGCGGGGGTAGATCAAAACTGCGGGACGGTGTGGGAGCGTGTGGGACTATACGGGATTTCAACCACTTGCGAATGATGCCGTATGTTGGCAGTTTGCAAGTCCTGCCGCGCGTCAGCCCCGTTCCAATTTTTTTCCTGATAGCTGCAACCAGGTGCAACAAGCTGCAACTAGCTGCAACACCCGGTCAAAACCGGCGTTCCGGAGCGGCAACTTTAAACTCCGTGTTTGGAGTCCCGCCTTCAGGCGGTGGTCAAATTCCGCGTTCCGGGGGGCGCAACTTTAAACTTTAAACCTGGAACCTTAAACTTGCCTC
>DASRBR010000464.1:0-2681 GCA_035653495.1 Verrucomicrobiia bacterium | reverse complement strand
GACCATTCCCTTTTCCACAAACTTTCGCTCATCGCATTTTTCGCATGGGTCGGGCTTGGCGCCGATGGATTGTCATCGTCGTGTTACGGCCCGGAGGAAACCTTCAAGGCGCTCGGCGCGCACGTTCACCTGAGTTTATTTGTGGCCGCGGCATCCGTCATCACGGTGTTCGTCATCAGCGCAAGTTACTCCCAGATCATTGAATTGTTCCCGAGCGGCGGCGGCGGTTACCTGGTCGCCAGCAAACTGCTTTCGCCCAAATCGGGCGTCGTGTCCGGTTGCGCGCTGCTGATTGATTACGTGCTCACCATTACGATTTCCATCGCGAGTGGCGCGGATGCGTTGTTCAGTTTGCTGCCCGCGGAACTTCTCCATTTCAAGCTGGCGGTTGAAATCATCGGCGTGTTTGTCCTGACGATTCTTAATTTACGCGGCGCGAAGGAAGCGGTTCTTCCCTGGGTGCCGATTTTCGTGGTGTTCGTGGTGACGCATGGGTTCGCCATTCTTTACGCGTTGTTTGATCATCTTCATCAGATGCCGGATTTGGTGCATCAAACTGTCGCTGATGTGCAAACTTCGCGCAGCCAATTGGGCCTCATCGGAATGGCCATCATCATCCTGCGCGCTTACAGCATGGGCGCTGGCACTTACACGGGCATTGAAGCCGTGAGCAACGGCCTGCCCATCCTGCGCGAACCGCGCGTGCAGACCGGCAAACGCACCATGCGTTACATGGCATTTTCGCTGGCCATCACCGTTGCCGGGTTGTTGGTCGGCTATCTGCTTTATCGCGTTGTGCCAGTCGAGGGCAAAACGTTGAACGCCGTTTTCTTCGAGCAAATGACTATAAAATGGCCGCACGCAAGCGCGCTCGGATTCATCTTTATCACGCTCCTGTCTGAAGCGGCGCTTTTGTTCGTCGCGGCGCAAACTGGCTTCCTGGATGGTCCACGCGTGCTTTCGAACATGGCGCTGGACCGCTGGTTTCCCTCGCGTTTTGCCACCTTGAGCGACCGTTTCGTCACGCACAACGGCATCCTGCTGATGGGCGGTTTCGCGCTGTTGCTGATGGTTTGCACGCGCGGCTCGGTGGATCTGCTCGTCGTGCTTTACAGCATCAACGTGTTCATCACCTTTACGCTCTCGCAACTCGGGATGGTGCGTCATTGGTGGCTCGAACGCGCGCAAACGCCGGGTTGGAAATGGAAGATCGCCATCAACGGCTGCGGTTCCGCGTTGACGGCATTCATTCTCATCACTCTGAGCACGGTGAAATTTTTCGAAGGCGGCTGGATTACGCTTTTAGTGACGGCATTGCTGGTTTGCCTGGCGCTGCTTATCAAGCGGCATTACAACCAGACCGCGCATGATCTGCGCGAACTGGACGATCTGGCAAAGGTCGTGGGGTTGAACACATCCGGCGCAGGCGAAGACCCTGCGCAGCCACAAACATTGCCCGTGGCGAATTATAAAGGAAAGACGGCCGTCATTCTCGTCAACGGCTTCAACGGCCTCGGTCTGCACACGCTTTTTGGCGTGCTGCGCATGTTCCCGAATGTGTTCAAGAACTTCGTGTTCGTGCAGGTCGGCGTGTTGGATGCGGGCAATTTCAAGGGCGCGGCCGAAGTGGAAAACCTCACGCTCCACATCGCGGAAGACAACAAGCGTTACGTTGATTACATGATGGCGCGCGGGTTTTACTCGGAATCAGTGACGGCTGTGGGCATTGACGTGGTGCAAAAGGCAAGCGAACTGGCGCCAAAAATCCTTGAGCGTTTCCCGAACTCGATTTTCTTCGGTGGCCAACTCGTTTTCCGGCACGAGACGTTTTTCACGCGCATGCTGCATAATTATGCCGTGTTTGCGTTGCAGCGCCGTTTCTATCAGCAGGGTTTGCCGCTGCTCATCCTGCCCATCCGCGTGGGCATCGTGAGAAGTGCCATGGCCATGGCGTGAAAACTCATGGCGTTGGCGCATCAGTTGGTGTCCAATTTGCCAATGCTGGTTCGCGCCGCGACAATTTCCGATGCTGCTGCCATCGCTCGCATTCATGTCGATACCTGGCGTGCTGCCTATCGCGGTCACGGGCCTGATTCGGTGCTGGCAAACCTGAGCGTTGAGCGGCGCGAGGCATTTTGGCGCGAACGTCTCACTCAGGAAAAAGGCGCGGTGTTCGTAGCGGAAGAGAAGGGGAGTGTGATCGGTTTTTGCGACCTTATTCCATCGCGCGATGCGGACGCCGATGCGCAAGTGGTGGAGATTGCGGCCATTTATATTGAGCCGGCCAGTTGGCGCAAAGGTGCTGGAGGCGCATTGTGCAAACAGGCTTTCGCCGAGGCGCAAAATCGCGGATGCAAATCGATTACCCTCTGGGTGCTGACAACGAACACTGCGGCTCGTCATTTTTATGAACGGATTGGATTCGTGCCGGATGGTTCATCGAAAACCGACAAATGGCCGGATGGCAGCGCGCTTTCGGAAGTGCGATACAGGATTTCCATCCAGCAGACGAAATAATTCTATTGTAGCCTATAGTGAATCCCATTAGGGGTTTTAATATTTTTTCTAAAATTAAGTTTTTTATTGCTCTGAAGATAAATCTACATATCTTCTTCGCAGTTTCACCGAAAGTTTGACGCGCAGGGCTCGCACTATGCTGCCGCAGACTTTTAGTGACATGC
>DASRBR010000463.1:0-4181 GCA_035653495.1 Verrucomicrobiia bacterium | reverse complement strand
CGCTGGCTCGCGGTGCATCCCGGCAGCGGCAGCGAGGAAAAAAACTGGCCGGAAGCAAAGTGGACGGAGCTTTTGCAGCGATTGATGAAAACCACCTCGCTGAACTTGCTCATCGTCGGTGGCGAAGCGGAACGCGACCGGCTCGAGCGCCTTGCGCGCGCGTTGCCGCCCACGCGTTATAAAATCATGCAAGGCGCGCCGCTTTCCGAACTCGCGCAATGGCTCGCGTCCTGTGGCGGTTTCGTCGGTCATGATTCGGGCATTTCGCACCTGGCCGCGGCGGTTGGCGTTCGCTCGTTGATTTTGTGGGGGCAAACTCCAGAAAACGTTTGGCGTCCGCGTGGATGCGAGATGACCATCTTGCGCGATTCCAAAGGCCTCGATCAACTTTCCGTTGAGGTGGTTCTGCATCATCTGGAAGAGTTGCTCAATCGCGATTAAGCGCTCGATTTTACAGCAGTTTGTCGTCGAGTTGTTTTGATGCCTGCGCGCTGCGTCTGCGGGCGTTTGTAGCGCTTCAGACTCTGTTTGAGCATTTTTTCCAGCGGCTGTTCTTTTTGGGCGAGGCGTCTTTGCAAAAACGCCACTACGGCAGCTTCCTCCGAACTGAGTTGATGCAGTTTTTTCTTCAACTCGTTTTCCGCGCGGGCGCGAATGGTTTGGATGGTCGCGCCTTGCATGTAGCCATCGAGGATCTCCGGATGGATGTAACATTTTTTGCAGATCGCGGGCGTGTTGCCGAGACGCGCCGCGACGGATTCAATCGCCTGCACAAGATTTTTCTTCGCCTGCGCCTTTGAATCGAATTTCTGAAATTCCTGCAACGCGATGCCCGCCAGCACTGTTCCCGCCCAAGTCCGAAAATCCTTTGCGGTGAAATCGCCGTCGGAAATTTCGCGCAGATAATCGTTCACGTCTTCCGAATGGACCGGCTGATGATTGCCTTCCGCGTCAATGTATTGGAACAATTCCTGGCCGGGAATGTCCTGGCATTCGCGGACAATTTGCGCCAGGCGTTTGTCATGGACCTCGACCTGATGCACTTTGCCGCTCTTGCCGCGAAAATGAAACTGGATGCTCGATTTGCGCACTTTCGCGTGATGGTTCTTCAACGTGGTCAATCCATACGAATGATTTTCCTCGGCGTATTCCTCATTGCCCACGCGAATCAAACTCGCTTCCAGCAAACGCACCACCGTGGCGAGCACCTGGCGCTTGGACAATTCCGGCGCGCGCAAATCTTTCGCCACGCGCTTGCGGATTCTCGGCAGCACCTTTGCGAACGCCAGCATCTTGTTGTATTTCGTTTCGTCCCGCACCTCGCGCCAGCGCGGATGATAGCGATATTGCTTGCGTCCGCGGTTGTCCGTGCCGGTCGCCTGCAAATGGCCGTTTTCAACCGGGCAAATCCAAACATTTTTCCATGCCGGCGGGATGGCGAGCCGCTTGATGCGCCGCAACGTATCGTCATCCTTGATGGTTTTTCCATGTGCATTGATGTACTTGAAACCTTTTCCCGCAGCGACACGCCGCAGCCCGGGACTGGAATCGGTGACGTATCTGAGGTGGGCCATTTTGGCGATTTCCGGGCCGTCCTGGGCCGTCATCGCTTCAACGAGGTTTAGCATGAAAAAATTTAGCACCGTTTTAGGTGGTTTCAAAACGGGCGTTTTCGTCGAGAATGGAGGCGTGAACTGCTTTCCACGCGGGCTTGCGGTCACACCACTTGCTCGGGCACGACAACGTAAGCCATTGGTTTTTGGATGGTGCGAGTTTCGAACGAGCGACTGCGAAGATGTTTGCGCAGGCGCAGAAATGGTTTTTCCAAAAGATAGTATGATGCGCTCGCCATGGCGCTGGCGAAAATCAGGTTCGCCGGCGCGGTTTGCCACCAGAATAGATGTTGTGCCGCGGGGAAGAGGAAGCATTGCTGCCAAAGATAGAGGCTGTAGGAAAGAACTCCAATTCGCGCAACAATCGGCAGGTTCAAGATGCGATACGCAATGCCTTGGGAGATGTAACAATGGTAGTAAACCAGGTAACAAATTCCAAGGCATGAAACCGTCACCGTGAACGGGACGGTGATAAAAGCATGATATTGCTCGCGCTTGTTCAAGGCGATCAATGTGTACATGCAAACGAAAAACATGCCGTGGCAAAGGACGGGCAATTTGCGGGCGATGCGATCCAAGTGCAGCGGAAATGCCTGGTGCAACATCGCCAGCAGACAGCCGCACATGATAGGATCGATGTTTCCAGCGACGCCCAATGAATAGAACACAAAATAATCTTCGCCATGCAAATGATAAAGCCAGCCGCGCAGCATCGGGCCCGCTGCGATGATCGCCATCGCCAGGCCCATTCGCGCGCGAGGCGTCAGGACTTTGAACAGCAGCGGCCACATCAAATAAAAGGCTTCCTCCAGCGACAGCGACCAGGTGTGTTCGAAAACCCATTGGTGCGAGTGAAACCAGGAGGTGCTGAAAGTGATGGCTTCGAGAAAGGCGCGCGGCGCCACCCGCACGTTTCCGATGAATGCAAGAAGTGCCACGGCCAGAATATATGTCCAATAGACCGGCAGGATGCGCACGGCGCGGCGTTCGTAGAAGAGACGGAGCGAAATCGTTCCTTTGCGTTCCTCTTCCTTGAGCAGCAAAGTCGTTATTAAAAAGCCGCTGATGACAAAGAAAATTCTCACGCCGAGATTGCCGTTGATTGCAAAGTGCAGGATTTTTGTCAGCCGCGGTGGAAATGAGGCGGTCCCCGTGGCGTGCGCGAGCATCACCATGACGATGGATAGCGCGCGAAAGCCGTCCAACGAAGGAATGCGAAACGAATCGTGCTCCGATGAATCGTTTTGGGAAGGCCTCCTGGTTAACTTCGGTTGTGCGGCTATCATCGTCGATCCATAAACTGCGATGGTCCCTTCCATCGGGAAGTGGTGCGATGGTGGATTGCGGCGCGAAAAAGATAAATGGGGTCGATTGACCAATATTGAAATGAGCGCACCCCAGAACAAACTCTCCCGGCGACCTTGCTTGAGATTTCAGACTACGCTCGTTTCCAGATTGGCCGAGGACATCAACTCGCGGATTTCTGCCTGCAATTCCAGCGCCCATTTTTGGCGGGATTTTCTGCGGAATTTTCCGATGTTGCCGCGTTGGGAGAGCGGCACCTCCCAAATCCCGGACGGATGGGTCGCGTGCATCACTACGTGGTAAAGGGTGGTCGCACCGGCGGTTCCCTGGCCGTAGGTGAACGTTTCAATCTGGCACGATTTGATCGCCTCCGCGGGAACACGGTAATATTGTTTGTCGCCTTCGAACAGCAGTTCGCGACGTTGCTTGTCCACTCGCAGAAATCCGATGTCGGTGCAGTCGAAAAGCTTCACTGAACCCCAGTTGTTGCGGGGAATGACTTGGACCAACCGTACGTCGGAATCGGTTGGACTGACCAACGGTTTTGGACGTCGGCAAAATTCGCGTTGGATCAAGTTGGACATGTAGCGCCTGCCCAAATAATCCGGAATCGTGAAAAGCACGACCATGTTGGTCACGAAAATCAGCGCCGCAAGACCGAGGAGCACGGCGCCGATGATTTTAGTTCCCATTGAAACACCGCCTGCCGGTGGATGGTCCGGAAAACCGAGATAAACGCCCAACGCAGCCATGCCTATTGGCACAAAAACTCCGAGGATGCTGATCAAACTCAGCGCCGTGACAACCAGGCCCACCTTGGTGGTCAACACCTTTCCAGCGTACGCCGGCTCAACGGGAGTGACTTCGGCCAGCGCATGGGCTGGGACGGCAGGCTTGAGTTCGACCTGAAGGTCTTTCAACGCTTCCGTGGCGGTTGTGCCTGCGACAGTTTCCAACGACGTGAAGCGCGGCAGCAACGCGGCGATTTCCTGGCGGTTCACCAGAATGTGGTTCGCGAGCATTTTTCCTTTCGACTGGTCGAACGCGTCTCCTACCCCGCCTTTCCCCGGCGCGATGACCTGCTTGATGGAAAGGTAAAGGTCGCAATCCTTCGATTGGCCCGCTTTCAGTTGCGGACAATAATTCAAGGCGACCGACGTGTTCGGAGGCCAGGGGTTTTGCGGTGAAGTGAACAATGCCGCCAGCGATTGGACTGAGCCTTGCCGCAGGGCTTCGATGAAGCCGGGACCAACCTCCGGCGGG
>DASRBR010000462.1:0-7045 GCA_035653495.1 Verrucomicrobiia bacterium | reverse complement strand
CGCGTTGCATCGCCGAGCGGCGCACAAATTCATAACCGACCTTGTGCGCGGCCAGCAAATCGCCCGCGAAAACGCCGGTGATTTCGCGCTGTTCGTTGAGTGAGACATTCAGCAGAAAACTTTTCCCGATGCGCAATGCGATGTCGCGCATCTCCTCCCAAATCGGATTGCCGTCGGTCACGCCGAATGTCGATTTCGGGTCGCCGATCATTTTTTCGCCGTGATTGCTCATCACGGTTTGCAAGCCGGCTAGGCCCGGCATGATGCCTTTTGGCCCGCCGCTGAACCCGGCAAACAAATGCGGCTCGATGAACCCGGTGATGATGCGCACGTCCGCGGCGGCGAGATGCCGGTTGATCAACGCGGGCGTGCCGTCGCGCGTCGTGCCAAACTGCGCAAGCGCGACGGGATTTTCCGGCTCGTGATTCAGCACGCGATAATCGCGGACGACTTCCGGCGTCAGAAGTTTTTCCAATTCGGCGCGCGTGTTCGGACGATGGGTGCCGAGCGAATTGAGCAGCGTGATGTTCTCGCGCGGAACATGCGAAAGATGCGCGAGCAGCCACGGAATCAGGCGGTGGTTGGGCGTGGCGCGCGTGATGTCGGTGAACCCGATGCAAACGCGATCGGTGGGTTTGATGAGCGCGCGCAAGGGCGGCGCGCCGATCGGTTTCTCCAGCGCGGCAATGACTGCGGCGCGTTCATCGGCGAGCCCCGGCGTGTGGGACGGCTCGATGACGGTCGTACGCTTGTCGGGCAATTCGACGGACAAATGTCCCTGGCCATAGGCAAGTTTGACTTTCATGCAAAGATGCTGGTAATTGGATAGCGCAAAAAGCGGGCCAGGGAAAGCGTCAAAATCAGCCGGAAAAATCTTGCGCGAAGCAGGCTTGTTGATTAGCTTTCGCGGCGCGTTTGAAAAGCCGGTTTTCCTTCCGCGCGTTGAACGCGAATGGGTTGGTAGCTCAGTTGGTAGAGCAGTGCCCTTTTAAGGCATTGGTCCAGGGTTCGAGTCCCTGCCAACCCACCACTTCAAAACCTAATAAAGGCCGTTATGGCATGTTGTCCGCTTCAAGTTCAATTACCGGTTCATCATTTGATTTCTAATCTCATGCAATTTTTTCAAGCGAAACGTCCCAAGGGCTCTCCAAGCCTTTGACCGGTAATTTAAAGTATCTTGACTCGTACAAATGAATTGATTTTTATTGGAAATATCGGGTGGAGCGATTAAAGGGCGCGGAGTTTGGCACATTAAAATGTAAGGGCCATAATGAAAAAAGTTTGCCTTCTGCTGGGAGCCCTTTTGTTTTTTCTCCAAATGAATGCATCCCACGCGCAGGAGTTCAGCTTACTTCACACATTCGGCACAAATTCCGACGGAAGATATCCATATAGTGGCTTGACACTTTGCAACGGGATTCTCTATGGGGTCACATTTCAAGGGGGGACCGACAATTCCGGGACTGTTTTTTCCGTTTGCACCAATGGTTCCAATTACACGGTCCTCTATAGCTTGATTCCTCCCGATGACGGGAAACCGACCGCTGGACCGGTCGTTTCCGGCGAATGGCTTTATGGAGGCACCTACGGTGGTGGAACCAATTTCATGGGCTCGATTTATTGCCTGCGCACCAATGGGAGTAATTTCAGCGTGTTGCACAGTTTTGATAATGGCACAAACGGAGCAAATCCAACCGGATTGTCGCTGGTTGACGGCACTTTGTTTGGCACCACAGGATCCAGAGGCGAAACCAATTCTGGCGACTGGACAATCTTTTCAATCTCCACCAACGGCAGCGATTTCAAAACGCTACACGTATTCTCGGGAGTTTTTCCTCAAGGCACGGGACTGACTTTCTCCCCGGGCACGATTTACGGCCTTGTGTCAGGAAGCAGTTCGAACACAAATGGCTTTGCCTTTTCTCTTTCTACCAATGGCAGCAATTTTACTATTCTCCATCAATTCAAGGGTACAGATGGCTCAGGGCCTCGTGGAAACCTGGTTGTTTGCAGCAACACACTGTATGGTACAACTTTTTTGGGAGGCTCCAACGGTGGGGGTACAATTTTTACAATGACGACAAATGGTAGCAATTTCCGTCAGCTTTATGCGTTTCAATCCCCAACCGTGGCTCCCAATGGCCCTTTCAACAATTTGACGCTCTACAGCAACAGGCTTTATGGAATGGCATCTTATGGGATGAACGGCGGCCAAGGCGCGCTTTTTTCCATCGGAACGGACGGAAGTGATTATCAGGACATTTACGACTTTCCTGCATCAGGTAATGGAGGAACCAATTTTAATGGCGCAGTGCCGACAGGCGATTTGATAGTTTTGGGCTTAAATGTCTATGGAATTACATCGGGAGGCGGAACAAATGCCTGGGGAACACTTTATGAAATATCGCTTCCGCCGCCTTTTTCCACCCCTCCGTTCTTTTCCGGCGCAGTTGCCTTGGACTCTCCCGGATGGTATTGGTTGGGTCCTCAAGGTTCCGATACCAACGGCTTTGGATATTTCAGCGCAGCCTATGCTCCTTACATCCTTCACGAGGATCTCGGCTGGGAATATTTTCTAGATGCAGCCAATCCAAATCGGGGAGGTTATTTCTATGATTTCACGAATGCCGTCTGGTTTTACAGCGAACCCGGCATGTTCCCTTATCTGTATGACTTCAACTTGAACGCCTGGATGTATTGCGCTCCGCAAGATGGCACGATTGACCGCTATCAATCCAAACCGCGCTGGTTCTATAACTTTTCCACGCAAGCGTGGACGAATAATCTTTGAGGTGATTCTCTCGAAAGCGGGAGCAGGAAGCCCGCGGACCGCGGCTTCTGTCACGAGCGCGCCTCCATTGACATTTGGAATGCGCAGTGCTTTCGTGGGCAAAACGCTTTTATGAAAGGCGCGGCTGCAATGAACAAGCTTTTTGTCCTTTCGTTGGCGGTCTATGCCAACATTCTCCGCGCAGATTCTCTCACAAGTGTGAATGATTCCGTTGTTACACGCTCAAACACTCCCATAATAACAGCGGTGCTTGCCAATGACGCCGTCATCGCCAGCAACCAAACCGCCATTCTGCGCGTCTCGCAGCCCTCGCATGGTAAGGTCATTATCAACCACGGTTTGGTTTCAAATTCTGAATTGTCGCGCTTGTTCCAGTTCGCCGCCGTTCAACTCAGCAACACGGTGGTGCAGGTTGCAGATACCAATTCATATCCGTGGTACACCTTGACGAATGGTCAGTGGGCCACCGACTATCCGAGCGACAGTGATTGGATCACCGGCTTTTTTCCCGGTGCATTGTGGCTCATTTACGAGCACACGGGCGACACCAATTACCGAAATTGGGCCGAAAGCTGGATGGGTGCAATCCTGCCGGAGCAGTTTTCCACCAACACGGACGACGTTGGGTTTATGATCAACACCAGTTTCGGCAATGGCTATCGCCTGACCGGGAACACAAATTACAAGGCGGTGCTGTTACAGGCGGCGGAGTCGTTTTCAAATCGCTTCAACGGTTTCGTGGGCTGCCTGGCGGATGATAACCTGCTGCCTCCGTCAAATCCTCCGCCGTTTGAGGTCATCATGGACACAATGATGAACTCGAAATTGTTATATACCGCGCATGACCTGGGCGGCAGCTCGAATTTGTACGCCATGGCAGTGAGTCATGCAGGAAGAACCCTGACCAATCAAATCCGCGCCGATGGCAGCACGTTTCATATGGTGATCTATAATGCCACCAATGGCGCGGTGCTGTTACAGGGCAATCGCGCCATCAGTCCGCCCCTCGATACGTGGGCCCGCGGTCATGCATGGGCAATCAACGCGTTCACGACAGTTTTTCAAGAAACTGGTGACCCGCGTTTTTTGGACGCGGCAAAGCGGACCGCCGATTACTACATCAACAATGTTCCCGCAGATTATGTTCCCTGGTGGTATTTCACGACCAACGGGGCCCTTCCCAATCCCCCGCTCAGAGATTCCTCCGCCGCAGCCATCACGCTTTCTGGTCTGTTGCAGTTGAGCCAATTGGTGACCAATTCAACCGATGGCACCCGGTATTGGCAGGCGGCCCTCAACGTTTTCAATTCGCTCGCTTCCACAAACTATCTTTCGAACGGCAGCGATTTCAGCGGCATTTTGTTGCACGGCGACTCGGTGGATTCCGACACTGATTCCGCGTTGATTTACGGTGATTATTATTTCATCGAGGCCTTGAAGCGTTTGAACGATATCTATAGCCAAACCACCGTCACTTATGCTCCTGATACAAACTATGTTGGCCCGGACGCATTCACTTATCAAGCGTGCGACAGCAGCGGCGCCAGCTCGACTGCAAACGTCTCGATATGGGTTGGAGTTGCTCCTGATCCTGCTGTTGCCATCTCCAAGGGCTTTCCAAGTATCTCGTTTTCGACTTCGACGGGTGTTTCGTATTTTATCCAATATGCAAATTCATTGGCCGCCGATTCCGCATGGAACTCCCTGGCCACGAACATTGCCGGTACCGGCTCGGTTTTTTCAATCACCGACACGAATCGGGTTTCGCAACGATTTTATCGCGTGGGCGTGCGCTTTTAGTTCAATCTACTGTGTTGACCAACGGGTTTTAAAGCGGCATTTTTTCACGCCGACACCATCATGCCGCGATTCCAACGAACTGCCCCATGGCCCAAACGTAAAGGCTGCATTCTCAATGTGTGCGAATTGCCGGTGTTTGTTTTGACGACGATGGTCTGCGTCAGCATTGCTTCTCCAAAGGCGAATCTTCCTTTGGCCGATGTCACGCAACGGGCCGGGCAGGCTGAAATACGCACACCGCCTGCGCCGCGCGCTCCGCGAATCAATGGGCCGGCGGTTTTGGGCGTGCGGGCTGGTCATCCGTTCTTTTTCCACATTCCAACCACCGGCGAGAGACCGATGAAATTTTCCGCAACTCATTTGCCGGACGGATTGAGGCTGGACATTTCCAAGGGCGAGATAACCGGCCAGGTGCAAAAAAACGGCACATACACAGTCACTCTGCGCGCGCACAATGCTTACGGAAATGACCGCAAAAAAATCCGTATTGTTGTCGGCGAGACCATCGCATTGACGCCGCCGATGGGTTGGAACAGTTGGAACCATTATGGCTCGAGGATTGATCAAGAAATTATTTTGCGGACCGCAAGGGCCATGGCGGCGTCGGGCTTGATCGAACATGGCTGGAGTTATGTGGATGTGGACGACGGCTGGCAAGGCGTTCGCGGCGGGCCATACAGTGCCATCCAGGGAAATGAAAAATTTCCGGACATCAAAAGGATGTGCGATGAAATCCACGCACTCGGTTTAAAAACTGGAATCTATTCGACGCCATGGACCACTTCCTACGCCGGACACATCGGCGGAAGCGCGGAAAATCCCGAAGGTACGTGGACGAAACCGACGGGTCCGAAAATGGTGAACAAAAAAGTGCTGCCTTGGGCGATCGGGAAATATCATTTCACGACCAACGACGCGCGCCAATGGGCCGAGTGGGGAATTGATTTGTTGAAATACGACTGGAACCCGATTGAAGAACCGGAAACGCGCGAAATGGCCGATGCGTTGCGGCGAAGCGGGCGCGACATCGTGTTTTCCCTCTCGAACAATCTCAACATCACCAATGCTCCCGCAGTCACCCTTTTGGCCAATTGCTGGCGAACGACCGGCGACATCAAGGCCAATTGGAAGTCGATGAGCAGCCATGGATTTGGACAGGAAAAGTGGCGGCGCTTTTGTAAACCGGGCCATTGGAACGATCCCGACATGCTGGAAATCGCCACGCACGAAAAGAAACAGCCAGGCCTCACGCCCGATGAAGAATACACGCACATGACCATCTGGTGCCTTGATTCTGCGCCGCTGCTCCTGGGCAATGATTTGACCGCAATGAACGCCTTCACGCTGAACTTGCTGGAAAACGATGAAGTGCTGGCGGTGGACCAGGACGCGCTCGGTGACCAGGCAGTGTGCGTCGCGATGACAGACGACACCCGCGTCTATTCCAAAAAACTTGCAGACGGTTCCGTTGCCGTGGGCCTGTTTAATACGGGAAACAATGGACCGGTCAGTGTGGAAATCCCTTATTCGCAACTACAAATCAAAGGGCAATGCCGGGTACGGGATTTGTGGCGGCAAAAAAATCTGGGGAAATTTCGAGACAAATTCTCAATGACCGTGCAGCCCCATGGGGCGGAACTGGTGAAAATCTCAAGATGAGCGTTTTTCCTGCCGCAGTCACCGGGCTGAAGCCTGTGTTAAGGAGCAGAAAATAAGTGCCATACAAGTGCCAGACACGAATTTCCACGAATTAGCACGAATCGAGAATTTGTTTTCGTGAAAATTCGTGCAATTCGTGTCTTCAGTTCCTCCCAGAAAAACGCCTTTTTTTCATGTAGGGAAAATAGTTTTTTTGACACCCCTCAAAAACACCACTTTTTTGAAACGCATCAAACCCGCATAAATATTGCGCAAAACCCGCTTTTTTTCACAAAGATTCATCAAAGAAAAAAATGCTGTCAAACCTACCGTACGTTTCATTTTTCGAAAGTTCGCATGGTAAACTGGCACCATGAAAAGTAAAAATAGAATGGTAAATGGGACAAATGGGACGGATAGGACGACGCGAAAGGTAGGGACATCGCGCTGTCCCGCATGCGGGATCCGCGCACGGCCCAGCGGTCCGTCCCTACCCGAATCGGTTCGGTGTCCACGCTTCAGCGTGCGGTCTTCGGACATGCTAAAGCATGGACACCATACGCTGATCGAGCTCTGCTTCAGGTGCAGGCGAAGCCTGCCTTGGAGTGCGGCAGTCCTCTGCCGCTTTGAGGATGGGATTCAGTATCTAAAAAGCGTTTGGCCTATTAGCGGCGGTTCGAAAGCGGTAGAGGACTACCGCACTCCAAGACGCTATCGCGACGCCCTGGCATGTCGGATAGTCCGAGAGCGCACAGGAGCGCGGACAGCCTTGTCCGCGCCGTTTCGGTTAGCACATTGCTCGGGGACGGACGCGCA
>DASRBR010000461.1:0-15303 GCA_035653495.1 Verrucomicrobiia bacterium | reverse complement strand
TCGATCGGCGTGGCAACCGATTCGGCGAGCGTCTCGGCGTCTGCGCCCACGAAGGTGGTTTGGATGCGGATCTCAGGAGGGACGATGTTGGGGAATTGCGAGATCGGCAGCGTGAACATCGTGACGCCGCCGATGATCACCATCAAAATGGCGATGACCATGGCGACAATCGGTCGGTTGATGAAGAAGCGATACATGCGATCAACTTCCCGCTTGCGCGGGCGGCCCGTTGGTCGGCGGGCTCTCGAGCGGCTTGGCAATGACCGCACCGCCATCTTTGGCCTTTTGTGTCCCTTCCACAACCACGCGGTCGCCAGCCTTGAGGCCGTCCTCGATGACCCAATCCGAACCGATTTGCGGGCCAACTTTCACATTCTGCAGGTGAGCGACATTCGTGCTGCCTTGCTGCTGCACAAGCATCAACTGATACGAGCCTTGCAATTGGTTCACCGCGCGTTGCGGAATGAGGAAGACATTCGTTTGCACCGTCGTTCGCGCGCGCACGCGTCCGAATTGGCCGGGGCGAAGGATATATTCGGGATTGGGAAAGATGCCGACGACTTGCAGCGTGCCCGTGGTGGGATTGATCTGCCGGTCCGCACTGAAAAATTTTCCCTTGTAGGGATAAACCGAGCCGTCTCTGAGAATCAATTCCAGTGGCACATCCATGTTCGTGCCGCCCGGTTCGGCAAGAAAACGCCACAGTTGCAGATAGGACGATTCCGTCGCCTGAAAATAAACCTTGATGGGATCAACCGTGGAAACTGTCGTCAGAAGCGGCCCTGACGGCCCGACGAGGTCGCCGATTTGCGCTTGCGCGATGCCGGCGATTCCATCCACCGGCGCAGTGATGCGCGTGAAACCGAGATTCAGTTTCGCGCTTTCGACGGTGGCTTCGTCAGCTTTCACCGCCGCCGCCGCCGAAAGATTTGATTGGATGGCATCTTCGAGCGTCTGCTGGCTGACGGCGTTTTCCTTGGCCAGTGGCGTGTAACGTTTCACGTCCAGTTGCGTGCGCGCATAGAGCGCCTGGTCTTGACCGAGCTTGGCGTTGGCCTGGTCCAGCACGGCTTGGAATGGACGCGGGTCGATTTGAAACAGCAGGTCGCCTTTTTTCACCCTGCTGCCGTCGGCGTAATCTTGTGTCAGCAGATAACCGGTCACCTGCGCGTGGATTTGCGCGTTCCAAAAACCATCCAGCGTGCCGATCCATTCCTCGTACACGGGAATGTTCGTGGGACTGACGGTGATGTAAAGAACTTCAGGCGGTGCAGGGGGAGGAGCAGGTTTTTTGCATCCGGCGACAACGAGAAAAATAAAAAACGCAGCGAGCAATCCCGCCCGCCGGTTTATCGCCATAAAGTAACTCAGCATAGCCCTTCGAATGCGCCTAGTATAGCGCAGCTTTGTGAAATGCAAAATGGAACGTGTCGGGGCGGGCCATGTTTTCGTTTCGAAGGCAGCTCAGGTTTGTCATCTTCTGTAATGAGTCTGCGCAGAGAAAAAAGTTACAATCTGTAGATTTTTTTTAACGAAGACCGGGATTTTCAAATCTTGACGGAAGAGTGCTGGTCTGATAACGTACGCACATTGTGAGTATTGCAAATAAGTCACGTTCGCGAAAAAAACAAGGCCACAACGCCTCGGCGCGGATCAATTTGCGCGTTCAGGCGCAAATCAAAAGAAAAATCCTTCAAGCCGCCAGGCTGCAACGCGTCAAACTCACAGAATTCATGATCAGTTCGTCCCAATCCGCAGCAGAGTCGGTTTTGGCGGAGCGCACACGATTCGTGCTTTCACCGGATAAATGGCGCGAATTCAATGCCGCTCTGGATTCGCCACCCCGCGAAATCCCCGCCTTGCGCAGGCTTTTCAGCAAGCCTTCAGTCTTTGATGCCGAATGAGCTTTTCGCCGCCGCAGCTCATCAATGCTGCCCATGGCGTGGAACATTTTGATTGCGGCAAGGACTCGCTCAACGAATATCTGAAACGCTTTGCCTTGGGCAACACAGCCGCTGGAATCGCCAGGACATACGTCGTCCCGGCCCAAAATAATTCGGTCATCGCCTATTACTCTCTAACGGCAGGCTCCGTCGAAAAGGCCAATGTGCCGGAACGAATCGGAAAAGGCACTCCCCATCATCCGATACCGGTTGTGTTGCTCGCAAGGCTGGCGGTTGATCTCCGTTTTCAAGGACAGGGACTCGGGAGAGGAATGTTGCAGGATGCTTTGCGACGGACTCTTTCGGCGGCGGATGTCATTGGCATTCGAGCGCTTCTTGTCCATGCCAAGGACGAAGCGGCGGCACAGTTTTATTTGAAATATGGATTTTCTCCATCGCCAACGGACCCATTGCATTTAATGCTGCTCATCAAAGATATTCGCCGAAGCCTGCAATCACATTAAGGTTTTTATCTCCTGCCGAATTTCTCGCTCAACACTTCCGCCAGCTTCTGATATTGCGGCAATGAGTTGTAAAGCTGGCATGAGATGCGAATGAGCCGTTTCGGTGGCGTGGGCCATGGAATCACGGGGACTTCGATGTTGTGCTCTCCCAGCAATTCGTCCTGCAACGGATCGATGTAAAGCGGCGTGTGGGCTTTCTCGTTCGCGCGTGCGTTGGGGATCGGCACCGAGGCCATCGAAGGAACCAGTTCATCGGGGCAGGGCAGGGGAACTTGCAGCGCGTCGCAAAGCAATTTTCTTCCGGCGACCGCAAGCGCGTGATTGCGCGACATCACTTCCGGCCAGCCGCCCGGCATGAACGAGCCGATGAACCGCAACGCTTCCGGCACGCTCAAAAACGCCGTCGGATCGCCCGTGCCCGTCCACGCAAATTCGATCAGGAATTTCGAGCGGTCGGTGCGCGGCGAAGTAAGCCCGTGGCTGATGGAAAGCGGATGGATCAAATGCTGCCGGTCGGGATGCACGTGCAGGATGGCAGCGGTCTTCGGCCCGCAAACCCATTTGTGACAATTGCCGGTGTAGTACGCCGCGCCCAGTGATTCCAAATTCAGCGGCACGCTCCCGGGCCCGTGCGCGCCATCCACAAGCGTGTCGATCCCGCGCGCTTTCAGCCGCGCGACTAATTTTGCGATTGGCAAAATCAACGCCGTCTGGCTCGTTACATGGTCCAGCAACGCGAGTCTCGTCCGTTGGGTGACACGCGATAAAATCGCATCCACGATTTCATCCGCTGAACGCAACGGAAACGGCACGGCCGCGACAACCACTTTCGCCTCCCAACGTTCCGCCACGAAGGCGAGCGCATTCCGGCAGGCGTTATATTCATGGTCGGTGACGAGCAATTCATCGCCGGCCTCAAAGCGCAACGAACGCAAAACCGTGTTCACGCCGCTTGTGGCATTTTGGACAAAGACGAGATTGTCGGGTTTTGCGCCGACGAATTCCGCGATTTTTGCGCGTGCGTCGTCGAGCAACGGCTCCAAATCGCGCACGAGAAATTGCACCGGCTGGCGTTCCATCCGCTCGCGCAACGCCTGTTGAAATTCCAGCACCGGAACTGGACAACTGCCGAACGAGCCGTGATTCAGGAACGTGATGCGCGGATCAAGAGGCCAGATGTTCATGGTCATCAAAATGAAACTCCAAATTCCAACATCCAAGCTCCAGAGAAGCGCCAAGCCTCAAATTCCAAACACGAAAAAGTCGATTTGAAGTTTGTTGATTAGTGATTGGTGATTCTCTGGAGCTTGGTGCTTGAGGCTTGGTGCTTTTTGAAGCATTGTGATTAAAATGCACTCGCAGCCACCGGTTGCCTTGCTTTCTGCAATTCCGCGTTGCCCCAGCGCAACATCCGTTCCGTCGCGTCCCAGCCGAGGCAGGCGTCGGTGATGGAGATGCCGTATTGCAATTCGGCGGGATTTTTTGGAAACGGCTGGCTGCCTTCGCGCAGATAACTTTCAATCATCACGCCAGTCAACGAAGTCGTGCCCGCGACGCGCTGCTCAATGACGCTCCGCCAGACATCCTCCTGACGCGCGTGTTGCTTGCCGGAATTGGCGTGGCTGCAATCCACCATCAAACCGGGCCGCAATCCCGCCTGCTTCAATTTCGCCTCCGCCTCGCGGATGCTTTCGGCATCGTAATTCGTCCGCAACCGTCCGCCGCGCAGGACGACGTGACCGTCCGAATTGCCCGTGGTGCGGACGATGCTCGTGAAACCATCCTGGTCAATGCCCAGAAAACTGTGCGGACGCATCGCCGCGCCCATCGCGTCAATCGCCGTTTGCAACGAACCGTCCGTGCCGTTCTTGTAACCCACCGGCATCGAAAGCCCGCTCGCCATTTCACGATGCGTCTGCGATTCCGTCGTGCGCGCGCCGATGGCCGCCCAACTGATCAGGTCGGCGATGTATTGCGGGATGATGGGGTCGAGAAATTCCGTCGCGGCCGGCAGGCCCATTTCGGTGATTTGCAACAGAAGCTGGCGCGCCTTTTTCAAGCCGGCCTCGATGTCATGCGAATTGTCGAGAAACGGGTCGTTGATGAGGCCCTTCCAGCCGATGGTCGTGCGCGGTTTTTCGAAATAAACGCGCATCACGATTTCCAAATGCGCGGCAAATTCCCTGCGCAACGCGCCGAGCTTTTTGGCATATTCGATGGCGCCGTTCGGATCGTGGATGGAGCATGGCCCGACGATGACCAGCAAGCGCGGGTCTTCCTGCCGAAGGATGCGCGTGATGGCTTCGCGTCCGCGGACCACGGTGGCATTGGACGCCTCGGTCGTGGGCAGTTCGGCCTTGAGCGCGCGGGGCGTCGAGAGCCGGACCAATTCTTTGACATGCAAATCTTGGGTCGGAAACATCCCGGTGAGTATAGCAAATAAAAGGAATGAGGAAAGACGAAATCGTGTAGAACCCGCGATTGATAGGGACACGCTGCCGCGCGTCCGTTTCTCAGTATTGCTTGGCGGGTTTGACTCGCGTCCATCTCACGCGACCGGTCGGGACACGCTGCCGCGTTCCAAAATAATGTACAACCCGCGACTGGTAGGGACGCGCTGCCGCGCGTCCGCTTCAATCCCATCGAACGGATACGGCAATTGTATCTGGGCCACCTTGCCGTGATGTTTAAACATTATTGGGTTCGGTGCGGACCAAAGGATTTGCTCGAAATATTTGCCGCCTTGGACCGATTGCCGGAAGGTAAAACGTGGATTGAAACGAACCGTTCCAATCTCTCCAAAATTAATTTCATGCTTCAATACGGCCAGAATGAACAGCCGGACGCAAAGCTCACCCTTGAGCAGCTTGGTCAAGCAATGCAAAAGCACGGGATCACGAACGAATTGCTGAGATGATTTTGGCCTCAGGTTCGTGAACGATCGCAACTGACCATTGACGAATTCTGCTCTGAAAACGTTTTTCAAGCAATTTGCCTTGACTGAAATAGAGCCCGTGCTAACGTCAAATCCGTCAGGAGGGTGCGATTCAGATACTCCCCCGCAATCGCCCTTGGAAGCAACCGCTTTAACCCGCCAAATACATCCACTGCACCATGAAACATCGAACGTCCAACATCGAACGCCGAACGTCGAATGTATCGGATTTCGTGCAATTGGGCGTTCGGTGTTCAATGTTCGATGTTCGATGTTTGCTAAACAGACGGGGGTGCGCAGGTGTTGGGAGACTATCACCACGACGGCCAATGTCCTTACCACAACTGGTTGTAGTCAATGCTTACGGGGCAGACTGCCCATCGTGTGTGTCGTATTGTGTCGCCTTGTGTCGGATAATGCGGATTGCGTTGGAGCGCGGACAGCTTGTTCACCGCAGCCTTGGCGGAGGTGAGCCTTGCACCCATAAAGCACCAAATACCAACATCCAAGCACTAGAGAATTTTCAAAAGCCAATCACCAAACGAATCTCTTGCCAACGGGCGCATCAGTCTTGGTGCTTGGGAATTGGTGCTTCAATGGAGCTTGGATGTGGGCGTTTGGTGCTTCGTGTCTTTACGCGTCATTTTGACGCTTTTTTGTTCCATATCCGTTCCAATTGTCGCAGGCGTTTCAGCTTGTTTCACCTCGTTTCACCTCGTTTCAGCTATAAGGGAAAAAAAATTGGTACGAGGAGGCTGAAATCTTACGTTTTTAGCTACGGGGATTCGGACGCGCGTCAGGTCGGCTCGGTGTCCACGCTTCAGCGTGCGGTCTGCGGACATGCTAAAGCATGGACACCATACACTCTGGCTCATCGAGCTCTGCTAAAGAAGGAGCGGACAGGGCTGTCCGCGCTCCCATGCTGCCCGGAACGTTCCACTTACGCGAACGCCCTGCGGGATTTTCACGCGTTTTGTTATCGGGTGTTGCGGCTTGTTGCACCTGGTTGCAGCTTGTTGCAGCTAACGGAAAAAAATTGCCTGCAGACTTCGCCTGCCCGGATGGCGCCGGAGCGCGGACAGCCTTGTCCGCGCCGTTTCCGTCATCGCAAATGCCGGGAGACGGACGCGCGGCAATTCTTTGCAGACTGCCAATGCCCTACCAAAAATTGGGTGCAGGCTCCGCCTGCTGCCTGCTTGACCGGTTTGGGGCGCGTTGTTAGCTTTTGCACCCCCGAACGCCTTCGGGATTTATGAGACATACGATATCGGTTTTGGTGGAAAACAAGTTCGGCGCGCTGACGCGCATCGCCGGGCTGTTCAGCGGCCGCGGCTACAATATCGACACGCTCAATGTCGCGCCCACCCAGGACCCCGCCACCAGCCGCATGACCATCGTCACCCGCGGCGATGACGCCACGCTGGACCAGATCGTCAAGCAATTGGAAAAGTTGGCGAACGTGATCGAAGTGCAGGATTTCCGCTCGGACGAATATATCGACCGCGAACTGGTGCTGGTGAAGGTTTCCGTGGATTCCAAGTCGCGCGCCGAGGTGATGCAGATCACGGACATTTTCCGCGCCAAAATCGTGGACGTCCAGCCCAAGAGCCTCACCATCGAGATCACCGGCAACGAAAGCAAGGTCGAGAAATTCCTCCATCTGATGAAGACGTTCGGCGTGATGGACCTCTCGCGCACCGGCAAAGTGGCGCTCCCGAGGAAGCCGTGATGTGGATCAAGGACCAGAATGAGATCGAGAAGCTTTTTACCAAATGGCGTGGTTCAGCTGGACAAGTTTGGGAGTACGTTTGCGGGCATGGAACATTGCTTGTCAGGTTTTATCGTCCAAATGAAAGGTCAAGTCTGTACGTGCAATGCAAGGAATGCCGAACCATAAAATTTCATTCGACAGGCTGGAAAGATTCGAGCCTTGAACTGCATGAAAAACAAAATCCAGAACAGAATGACGAAGATTATAAATTTGAAATCAAAGATGGGGAACGATTTTACGTGGCTTGTTGGGGAGTTTATTTAGCCGAGAGCGAAATACCATTTCACATCGATTGGCCTCCTGAATCAACCCGAGATTCTTGTAAATGGAAAATTTTATGAGAAAAATTACCTCTTTGACCGTCCTGCAGAATTACCACATTAAGATTCAGTTCGATGACGGCGTTGAGCGCGATCTGGATTTTTCTTCAAAAGCAAGAACTGGAGTCTTTGCTTTATGGAACGATTATGAAAACTTTCGGAAAGCGCACGTTGGCGATGCGGGTGAATTGGTTTGGAATGATCAAATTGGATTCTGCGCGGACGCACTTTGGCTTTCACCCAATTTGCAAATTGACCCCATGCCAACAGATTGCTAGCGTTCCCATCCATTTTATTTATATATGCCAGCCAAAGTTTATACCGACAAGGACGCTGACCTGAGCGTGCTCCAAAACAAAACCCTCGCCGTGCTCGGCTTCGGCTCGCAAGGCCATGCCCATGCGCTCAATCTCAAGGAAAGCGGCCTGAACGTCATCATCGGCCTTTACGAAGGAAGCAAGTCCGTCCCCGTAGCCAGGGAACGCGGCTTCGAGGTTTATCCGACGGCGGAGGCGGTGCGCCGCGCGGACGTGATTTTCGTCGCGTTGCCGGACACCAAGCAGCCCTCCGCTTACGAGAAGGACATCGCGCCCAATCTTTCGAAAGGCAAGACGCTGCTGTTCTCGCATGGGTTCGCCATCCATTTCAAAACCATCGTGCCGCCCAAGAACGTGAATGTGATTTTGGTCGCGCCGAAAGGGCCGGGACACATCGTCCGCCGTCAATACACGGAAGGCAAGGGCGTGCCGGCGTTGATCGCGGTTTATCAAAATCCCGGCAAGGACGCGAAGAAGATCGCGTTGGCGTGGGCCAAAGGCATCGGCGCAACGCGCGCGGGCGTCATCGAGACGACGTTCAAGGAAGAGACGGAGACTGATTTGTTCGGCGAACAGACGGTGTTGTGCGGCGGCGCGAGCGCGCTGGTGCAGGCCGGGTTCGAAGTGCTGGTCGAGGCGGGTTATCAGCCGGAGATGGCGTATTTCGAATGCCTGCACGAATTGAAGTTGATCGTGGATTTGATGAACGAGGCGGGCATCAGCGGGATGCGTTTTTCAATTTCCGAAACCGCCAAGTGGGGCGATGTGACCGTTGGGCCGAAGATCATCGACGCGAGCGTGAAGAAGCGGATGAAGGCGGCGTTGAAGGACGTCCAAAGCGGCAAGTTCGCCAAGGGCTGGGTCGCCGAATACAAGGGCGGCTACAAAAAATACAACGCGCTGCTGAAGAAAGGTGAACAACACCCGATTGAAAAAACCGGTGAACGTTTGCGCGCCTTGATGCCCTGGATGAAGAAACGCTCCGTCAAAGGCGTCCAGGCAGCCTATTAACGAAAGGAGATTTTGATGGGCACTTTGGCTCTGCCGTTTCGTTCTCAACGAAGCGGCAGGTAATCCCAAGCGGCCTTATTCCGTAATAACATTAGTGGTGTTGACAATGCCGAAGTACCGCGGATTGGAGGAATACCGGCCTGCACCTTCGCTCTGGTTGGGAAAGTAATAAAGCCACTCGCTGAGATTGAAATCGTACAGATACGGCCACAAGGTGCGCCCGGTGTAAAAGAAATGCGTGCTCTGAAAATCGTAGAAGTACGCGTTGCCTACATTATTGGTATCATCGAAGAAGTATTCATATCCCAGATCGATGTGATAGAAGGTCGGAAAGTCGATGAAGGTGTAATAGCCGAAGGCATTCGTGTTATTCGTAAAGCTCAGCCAAAAGTAATCATTGCTGAGGCGCGCTTCGCCGCTGAAGAAAGCCGGAGCGGTGGTCGTAAAATTCACATTCGTAGAATTGGTCGAATTGGTCGAACTGCTCGAATTGCTTGCAGTGACCACGCGATTGCTCGGGTTAAAAACCAGAGTGGCCAATGCCGGCGTGATGGTGTAAGTGCCGGTGCCGTTGGGCAGATTCAAACTATAATTGCCCGAAGTGTCCGTTGTCGCAGTAAAGGAGGAATTGCTGTTCGTTCCGGTGGCCGTGATCGTCACATTAGCCAGTCCGTTGCTGTCCATCGTGACTGTGCCCTTCACAGGACTTGCGACCACCGAAAAATTCGCAACCGCAAAATTGCTCACACTGACGGTCACAATGGAGTTGCTCGGGTTGAAAACATAATTCCCAAGTTGCGGCGTGACGGTGTAGATGCCCGCTGGCAGAGCGAAGGAATAATTACCCGAAGCATCGGTGGTAGTCGAAACCAAGGTCAATTGGTTGCTCACGGTGATGTTCACGTCCGCAACGCCATTTGTTCCGAAGGTCACTTTGCCGCTGAGCATCCCGCCTCTCTCAACTGCGCCGATGTCAGCATACTGGCCGATTGGCCGCGGCACACCGCGTTGATCGAATGGCGGAAAGACTCCGTCGGTGATGGCGCCAACCGCCGGGCTGTTTGCCGCCGGCATGATGGTTTGCGTCGGGCCGCCGTTGTTTGCAAGCGGGCCAAGCAACGGATTCACGCTGTTCCGCGAACCGCTATTGTTAAAAACGGGCGTGTTGTCCGAACTGAGGTTAAACCCGCCATCCGAGATGGAGCCGGACGCATTGTGGGCATTGGTTGGGTAGGCAAGGATGGAATTCTGAAGGATGAACGTGCCGCCGTTGTTGGCGATGTTCGCGCCGTAACCAGCGCCAGCGGTTGGACTGCCGTTGGTGTAAGCCCCAGTGCCGTTGACTCCGTTTGTTCCTCCAAAAGCCTGTCCCGCGTCGAACGTGCAACTGTACGCCCCAAAGTATCCGGTGGAATCATTGAAGATGCTTCCACCCTGTCCGTTGCCGCCGTTGCCGCCAGTCCCGGCGTACGGGCCGGATCCAGCGTTGCCGCCATTGCCGCCGTTGCCGCCCGCCACGAGATTGTCGTAGAAAGTGGAATTGACGACGAAATTTTGGTTTGGACTGGCGTTGTAGATGGCCCCGCCGCGAGCCGCCGCGCCGGAAGCCCCTGTCTGGCCGTTGCCATTGTTGTCCGTGGACGCTGCCTGGCTGTTGCCGCCGGTGCAAAAGTTAAACGCGAACGTGCAGGCGAGAATCGTGGCGCTTGCACCGACATCATTATAAATCGCCGCGCCCTCCGCCGAACCACCAGTGCCGCCTACACCTGGGAACGCGTAATGAGGACCCGTCCCATTTGTTCCACCCACGCCGCCATTACCGGCAACCGCAGAGTTTGCCGAGAAGGTGCAATTGCTTGCGTAAAACGCGTACTCATTATAAACCGCCCCGCCAAACGCGATGCCGCCGTTGCCGCCATTGCCGCCGTCACCCGGCAGGTTATCCACACTGGCTCCGCCCGTTCCGCCTGCGCCGCCGTTCCCGCCGGCAACACTGTTGGTAAGAAAAAGGCAGTTGATGGCGAGCGTTGTACCCATGTTGTAAATCGCGCCGCCCCTGGCGGTGCCGCCATTGCCGCCAGCGCCACCAGCGCCTCCGCGGTCATTTGCGTGATTGGCGCCCGGCGCTCCATTCGGGCCGTTGGTGCCAGCCCTTCTCCCGCCGCTCAACGTGAGATTTTGCAATTGAAACGTTACGCCGGGTTGCACGAGGAACAGACGCTGCGTGCCTCCGCCGCTGATGGTCACCTGGTTCGTCAGTGTTTCGAGGATCACATCGGTCTGAATATTGTATGTGGTGGGGGCGGTGATGCTGCCGTTGAAATTCAGTATCACTGTGCCGCCTGCGTCCAAAGCGGCCTGCAAATCAGCATTTGCGTTGGTCAACACGTTGGTTTGCGCGCGCAAAGAAACAGCGCCAAACAATGCGATGCACAGCAGCAGCCATGGCGCACACAATGCAAACAAGCTCCTTCTGGTCTTCATGTCAGGTTTTTCGGCCAATCTGAATCGTGCAGGTCAATACTTGTCGTTGTCGAGCTTCATCTTATCGACCTGCTTCATTTCGCGGTACTCCTCCTTTTGGGCCTGGTCTTCGGCGGCTTTCACCAGCGGCAGGCGCCCGCGTTCATGCGTGGCCACAAGTGCGGCGGCTTCCGGCGTGGGCAGCACCGTGGGACGGATCAACACGACCAGTTCCACGCGTTGATTGTCATACGTGCTGCTCCGGAACAGGACGCCCAAACCCGGGATGTCCTTCAAGATGGGGACGCCCGAATGGCTGGAATTGAGCGTCGAACTGATCATGCCGCCAAGGATGATGGTATCGCGGTCCTTGACCGAGACGGTCGCCTGGGCGCTGCGTTGAGTGGTGCTGGGGACCTGGTTGCCATCAATCGTGTAGTTCGGCCCGAGTTGCTGCACCTGTTGCTGGATGTCCATGACCACCAGCCCATCCGGGTTGATCAACGGCGTGACCTGCAATTGAATACCGACGAACTGCATCTGGTATTGCGAAGACGAGCCCACGCCCGTGATGCCGCCAAAGTATGTGCCCGTGACCATCGGCACGTTCTGACCGACTTGGATGGTCGCGGGAACACCATGAGAAGTCTGGATGGTCGGACGCGACAGCACGTTGATGCGACTGTCGCCGGCGACCGCAGTCATACTTGCGTCGAAATCATTGCCAAAATGCGCCCAATAACTGAAGCCGCCCGGAATGGACGAACTCAGGTTGGTTCCAACGTTCTGGAGATAATTTGGGCCAAGAATGGTGCCGTTGTTCGCCGCGCCGAGGCCGCTGAAGTAACCGTGGCCGATGCTGGTGGGCGAATTCTGCACATAGCTGAATCCAAGCTGGTGGTTCTTGTCCAGGCTCACTTCCATGATGGCCGATTCGATCAACACCTGCGCAAGGACGATGTCCAATTCCGAAACGATCTTTTTGATCATGTCCATGTCCTGCTTGCCGGCGAAAACGAGCAGGGAATTGGTGCGCTCATCCGCGATGATCTTGGTCTGGCCCAAAACCTGGAATTCACCCTGCGACGCCGCCTTCTTGACGATCGAATTGAGACGGTCGGTGAAGCTGCTCGTGCGCGGATTGGCGCCCATCCCCATCGTGTTATTCGGCTGCTGGTATCCGCCCGGGTTCATTCCACCGCCCAAAGTTCCGCTGCCCATGGGGCTTCCGAAACCGCTTGTGCCCAGGCCGCCCGTGCGCTGGCCGGTCGTGGGAGCATGACCGATGGTTCCCGCAGTGTTGCCGCCCAGGCTGCTCAACGCGCTCGCGATGTCCTCGGCCTTGGCGTATTTGATGGGGATGATTTCGGAGTCGTAATCCAACGGCACGGTGACATCAATCTGTTTGATCAATTCAAGCATGCGTTTCACGTTGGCCGAATAATCGCGGATGATGAGCATCTGGCTGCTGTCCACCGCGAGAATGCTGTTCGGCAACTGTGCAAAAGGGGCGAGAATCGGGACCATCTCAGTTGGCTTGGCATACTTCAACTGCGTGATATAGGTGATGTATTGGTCGGCTTCCGGCAGTTTGCTGGCCTCCGCCTTGACGAATGGCGGCGCGGTCTGCGGCACTTGAGGGCCTTGCACGGCCTTCACAAACTTGTCGCCGATGGGAACCATGGTGATGCCATTCATCGCCAGCACGCTTTCCAACGCCTGGATCTCTTCCTCCCGCGTGAGCGCAGTTTCTGTTTTCAGCGTGATCTGAACCTGTGGCAATTGCCCGCGCAGCACGGTGCGATTGACGAGTTGCGCGTAAATGTCCAGAACGGCATCAAGCGGCGCCTGCGGCAAATCAATCGTGCCGGCAGGAATCAATTCTTCCGGTTGCGCGGGAGGTTTGGCTGTCGGAAGCGGAGTCGGGACCGCGCCCGCGGGATTCAATCCCGGCGGCTGGGCGGCAGGATTGGCGGCCGGTTGAAATGCCGGTGGCGTAAGCCCGGGCGGAAAGCCGTTGCGGGGTCTGCGCGGATTGTTCGTGCGGGTGTTAACGCCCGGCGGGTTCACGATTGTGTTGGATTGCGATTGCACAGAAGGCGCAGGAGGAATGGCGAAATAATTGCTTCGGCCACTCGTGGTGGAAGCGGCCGCATTGTTGGAAGGGCTGTTGGCGGGCGCCGCATCGGGATTGGAGCCGTTGGCATTGGCAGCCGCCTCCGCGGCGCGCAAGGCGCGGCGAAGCATGGCGTCCTTTGCAGCGTCGTCAAGGCCATTGACGTTGGAGGTGTTGTTTTGGGCCCAAGCGCCGAAGCAGGCGATCAATAAAATTGGCAGTATTAGTTTCACGGTCGTTTTAATTTTATCGTGGCTGGTTGTTCGTACTTCCGCGTCGCAAAAAACGGGCCATCCTGTTGCTCATCACAGAGGCGTTCATCGCGGGAGCCGGCGGCAATTTGGCACCCGGTCCGGGCGGCCCAGTGGGTGGACGCTTGTTCACAGGCGGAGGCGGAATGTTTTGGGGCGCGGCAGTGGCGGTTTTGACAGGCTTCGTCGCGGGAGCCGGGGCAGTTCTGGGAGCGGCCGTCACTTTCTTCAGATAACTTGCAACCATCGTGATGCCCGCATTGAGCTCGTGTTTGTCGGGTGTCGCATGAAGGTTCATCGCGCGCACGCGCACCATCGAATTGCCCGCGCCAAGGCTGTAAAGAAAATTGACCAGGTTCGTTTCGTCGCCCTGCACGCTGATGCCAAGCTGCTGCTCGATGAAAACGGGATTATTGGTGCGGGTGGTCAGTGTTCCCCCATTGAGCAAGAGGATATGATTGCTCAACAACCTGCTGCTGTAAAAATGCACGAAATCAATCGCCTGGTCTTCCGCCACGACATCTTGACCGCCGGACTGCAACGTGCGCAGCTTGGCCAGGTAAGCCGGTTTCTTCACGATTTCCGCATTATAGGTGCTGATCTTTTCCTCGGCTGCCTTTGCCCTTGCTTCATCACGCGCCCAATCGTGCCGATGCGGCCAGATGAAGAAGTAATTCAGCAGGAGAAAAACAAACGCACCGATGCCAACTGCCCAGCGGCGTTCCAGCGGCTTCAATTGCTCCCAGTACTTCTTCATTCCGACTCCTCCGCGTTCGCCAGCACGGCGGAAAAGCTCCAGGACAATGTCTGTCCGCCCGGGTTCAACCTGACAGTCGGCAGGTCAACTCTTTCAAACATCGGCTTGTCACCATTCAACGTGGCTTTGCGCATGGCCTCGTTGAAATCGGTCAATTGCCCATTTGCATCTCCGGGAGCGGTGCCGCTCAGGTTGAGCGTCTTGCCGTCCCGGAATTCGAGCGAATTGAGCGTCACACCCGTCGGCAATAATTCAGCGGTGGTTTTCCAGCAATCGAGCGAGGCGAATTTCAGCAACTCGCGGTTCTGCAAAATGTCCACCTGCGCCTTGATCTGCATGGTGTTGGTGTACTCGCGGGCCAGCCGGTGCATCATGGCTTCGCGGTCGTCGGCCTGCATTCCCGTCCAGGAAGCGCCAACATAATAAATCAGCACCGCGACGATATAGATCACGAAAACAGCCCCAAGGCCGCGCATCCAAAGCCGGTCGTGAAATTGCTGCGTGTAACGCGCTGCAAATTCCGGCGGCAAAATGCCCGTGCCCGTTTCCGCCCGCGCTGCGCGATTCGCGTTGCGGGTGGCAAGGTCCGCCTCGCTCAGCGGCGGCAGCACTTCGACGGATTGGCCCAGCCAGGGGCGGAACAACGGCTGCCAGTTTGCGGCAGCGGAGTCGTTGGCCACCAGTGTCCAGCGAGGCTCGCTGGTGAGCCAACCCTCCACTTCGCCCGCCCAGGCCATCTGCGCGAGTTGCTCTTTCAAAACTGCGTCCCGGTTTTCCACAGCCGGCACATGCACCAGGCTCAGGTTGCGCAACGTGCCGCCATACCACCATGCGACCAGCGCGCTGAATTTGCCCGAATCACTGTAGGGATAAACGTATGCGCCCTCGTGCGCGATGCGGGTCGCCAGCAGTTCATCAACAATGGGCAATTCGAGCCGGTCGGCAAGGAAACCTT
>DASRBR010000460.1:0-2974 GCA_035653495.1 Verrucomicrobiia bacterium | reverse complement strand
GCGAACCCATTCCCCAATTGCTCGTGGACCTGCTTGCGTATCACGCCGGGACTCGCGATTGCGGACGCATCAGCCAGGCTTTTCGAGAATTGGGCGAAGTCATCGAAGGCACGGCAGACCCGCGCTTGCAGATCGTCTATGGCTGGCTTTCCGAAGATGAAGCCGTCGCGCAATTTCTGCGGCATGACTCCGTGAACAAATCTTACGTCCCGCGCCGGTTGCGCGACGCCGTGAGGCAGGACGTGATGGGAATGCAGGATTATCGCATCGGTGGAAACCGGCTCGCCACTTCCTACGCCGCCTTGCAACGCTATCGCGACAACATGCCATCCCGTTTCAGCTTCTCAGCCGATGACGTTACCTTGAACGTCTATTTTTACGTGGCAGACGGCGAAGGCTGGTTTCGTTTGGTGCGCGGACAATGCATCATCGTCATAGATCGCCGCACCTTGCGCGTCATGGGTTTCTCCCTGCAACCGGATGCCAATTATAGCTCGCCCGTCATCCATTCCGTCTTCTCCAAAGTCTTCGCCGACCATGGCGTTCCGCGTCGGTTTTTACTGGAGATGGGAATTTGGAAAAACTCGCGCCTCATCACCGGCGCGCCGCAAAGCGAAACCACCGATTACCGCTACCGCTTCCTCCCGCATTCCTGGGCGGAAACCGAAACCGGCTTTGGACGCCTGGGCATTGAAATCCGCCACGCCACACGCTCGCGAACGAAAGAAGTCGAGCTTGTGATAGGACTGCTTCAAAACCTCATGGACGGTGAACCCGGCTATTGCGGACGCGCCGAACGTCACGACCTGCCCGAAGCCACCAAGCGGCAAATGGAGGATGTGAAATATCGCCGCGTGGACCATCCTTCAAAGCATTTCTACAGCTTCGAACAATGGAACAATCGCTTGCTGGAAATCATCGAAAAATACAACCGCACACCGCAGCAAGGGATAATTCTTGGCGGCATGTCACCCGATGAAGCCGACGAAAAATTGCAATCGGCCGATGAATCCAAGCGGCCGCTTTTCTTCGATGCAACCTGCCGCTGGCTGCTCTCGCAATACGTGGTCAAAAAAGAAGCAGGCAAGGACGGCATCACCATCACGGTCGGCAAAAACTCATGGCGTTATTGCGACGGTCAATTGGCCCGCGACAAATTCAAAGACGTGTTGTGCTGGTTTAATCCTGCCGACCCGTCATTGCTCGTTGTCACCGATCTCAAAATGAAAAATCCTTACACCGTCCAGCTTTTCGGCGCGGTTGACGCCGACGATCCGAACGCGCCGGAATTTAAAGCGGCCATCGCGCAGTCCTATTCCTACAGTGCGCAAACCAAGGCCCGCTACACCACGCTCAAAGCCAAGTTTGACCCGATGTTCCGCCAGGTGCATCCCAGTCGCACCATCGTTGAAACCGGCCAGCAAATCCGCCAGCAACAGGAAATCATTGATCAACGCCGCGAAGACACCACGCGCCGGAAAAACAAGATCAATCGCCGCGCCTCGCAATTGAACATCCCCGCCGAAAACATCCGGCCCGATACCGACGCCGACGAAGGCACGGCGCTGATGCTCGAAGCCAAACGCGCACACCAGAAAAACAAAGGAGTCACGCCATGAGCAATACCCGGCGCGCATCGTCGCATCACATCGTTTCTCAGGAACGTTATCTTTCCTCGCCAGAATACGCCGAGTTGCGCGGCATCAGCGGGATCGCCGTCACCACCAAAGCGCAGTTCATGGCGCACCCCGCCAAGCGCAGCCTGCTTTTCTTCCTTCAGGCGATTTCATTGAGGCCAGGCGGACTCCAAAAGCTCGCCCGCGAACTTGCTGAAATGTTTCCCGAACGCCTCGGCACAGATTCAATGTTCCAGTGGGGACACAAGCCAGGAAAGCGCTATACCCAGGAACAAAAAGAACGCATCGAGCGCGAGATGTGGAGGCAACCGGGCGAATTTGATTTGCTGGATGATGAAGACCGCGTGGAACTCAAGAGCGATCCGCATGGCATCGAGAAGCCGCACCCCATCGAGGATTGCGTAAATCAGTGCCGCAAAAAAATGATTGAGAAAGCGCCCGGCTTCATCATCGAGCTTTGCATCAACCCACGTCTGCAATTCCGCGCGCCAGGCGAAACCGAAACCTCCATGGAAACCGAGCGCGTTTCCCTCAATGACAATCTTGCCGATGAACCGCTCGCCCCCATCTGGGAACGCGGCTCGCGGCCAGCCTATCAAATACCGGAACTTCCGTTTTTCCGTGGCATCATCGGCGCTCTTTTTGAATACAAGAAGCGTTATGAGGAAGATGCCAGGCGCGATTACGTCCAGACCGAAGCAGGCCGAAAAACCTTTGAAGCTCTGGACCGTGGACTGGCGACCGGCAAGATCGTGATGATTGAAGGCGAGAGCGGCATCGGCAAAAGCACCGCCGCGCAAGCCTGGGCCGAAATGCATTTGGGCGAAGCGCGCCTCATCAGCATGAGCGGTATCACGCACAAAACTGGATTGTTCCGCGCGCTCGCGAAGGCATTGGGCATCGGTTCAAGTTACGCGCGGTCGTCAACCGAATTGCAGACCCGCATCGAAGACCTTTTGGAACGGTCAAAACTCATGGTGTTGATAGATGAAGCGCACCATGCGTTTAGCAGCGCCGAACGTGTTTACTCCCGGCCCGAACTTGTGGACTGGATCAATTGCGCGCTTCACAATCATGGTGTGCCGGTCGGATTGATTGTTACCCCCCAATTTCGTCTCCGCATGGCCCGCGCGCAGAAACAAACCACTTGGAACGCCGATCAGTTTCGCCGCCGTTGCGTTCTCACCTTGCTGGATGCTCGCCCCGCGCTCAAGGACATCGGCGCGGTTGCCCGCAAGCTGATGCCTGATGCGAGCGCCGATTGCCTCAAATTCTTGACCGGCTATGCCATGACCTCCACGACGCCATTACCCGCGCTTGTGGATGCCGTGAACGAA
>DASRBR010000459.1:0-2212 GCA_035653495.1 Verrucomicrobiia bacterium | reverse complement strand
CGTTGAATCTCAACCTGCCGTGCGATGAAAAAATCGAGACTGGCGCGAATTCGCCTTTGGCCAGACCTCTCGAAAACGTTCGCATCAACGGGAAAATTATCGGCAACCGCATCGCGGTGCAGCCCATGGAAGGGTGGGACGGCACAATCGATGGCGGCATCACCGATGAGGTGCTGCGGCGCTGGACGCGCTTCGGTCAAAGTGGCGCGAAACTGATTTGCGGCGGCGAGGCGATGGCCGTCCGTCCGGATGCCCGGGCCAATCCGCGCCAGTTGATCATCTGTGAGAAAAAAAAACCAGACCTCATCAAACTGCGCGAAGCGCTGGTCGCCGCGCACCAGGAACGCCACGGCAACACAGACGATTTGGTCATTGGCTTTCAACTGACGCATTCGGGGCGGTTTTGCCGGCCTCACAGCAAAACGTTGGAGCCGCGCATCGCATATCGGCATCCGATGCTCGACAAAAAATTCAATATCCAGAGCGACGACTCGGTTCTCAGCGATGCCGAAGTGCGGGAATTGATCCAGTGCTACGTTCGCGCGGCGCAAATCGCGTGGGATTGCGGCGCGGATTTCGTGGACATCAAGCATTGTCACGGTTATTTGCTGCACGAATTTTTGAGCGCGTTCACGCGGACGGGAGATTACGGCGGCTCGTTCGAGAATCGGACGCGCATTTTGCGGGAAATCGTGGAAGGCATCCGCGCAAGTGGAAATAAAATCGAACTGGCCGTGCGCCTGAGCGCATTCGATTTGGCGCCATTCAAGCCCGATCCCACGCGCGCGCAACCGGGCAAGCTCGGGCCGGGAATTCCGGACGAATTTCCCGTGCCGTATCCTTACGCGTTTGGCACGAACCAAAAAAATCCGCTCGAATACGATTTGACCGAAACGTTCCGGTTCATGCGCTTGTGCGAAGAATTGGGAATCAAAATCCTGAACCTCAGCGCCGGCTCGCCATATTACGTGCCGCACATCCAACGCCCGGCTGCTTATCCGCCGTCAGATGGTTATCAACCCGCGCACGACCCATTGATCGATGTGGCGCGGCAGATTGACGTCGTGCGGCAACTCAAAGCGCAAGCGCCGCGAGGAATGGTGCTGGTCGGTTCGGCGTACAGTTATTTGCAGGAATTTTTGCCCAATGTGGCGCAGGCAGTCGTGCGCGAAGGCTGGACGGACATGGTCGGGCTGGGACGCGTCATGTTGAGTTATCCAACATTGCTGGCGGAAGCATTGGAAGGCGGCTTGAAAAGTCCAAAGATGATTTGCCGCACGTTCAGCGATTGCACCACCGCGCCGCGCAACGGGATGATCAGCGGCTGCTATCCGCTCGATTCTTTTTACGCCGCAAAACCGGAAGCCAAGCAGCTCAAGGAAATAAAGTTAAAAAGTAAAAATTAAAAATGCTTTGTTCTGCCCTGAAGACCGCGGAGGAAGATTAAATTGGGATCACCATCCGGCATCTGAAATTTTTTAAATTTTAAATTTTTAATTTCATAAGCGCATCGAGCTTGTCAGAAATTTTTTGCAAAATTTCCACGTCACTCTCAGGCCGGCGTTGCGCTTTGGGATGTGGATGGTCGGACTTGATGCGTCCACGAATTTTCAGGAACTGCGCGGCGCTGTGCTTATAGGCGGGCACAGGCGGCCGAAACGCAAAGCAGCCGAGATATTGCAGCGCATCGTTAAGTTCATAAAAGCGTGGGTCAGATGCGGCCCAGAACGTGTCGCGCGTCGCGAATGCCTCGGGCGCGAACGCGGAAAGGCCGAGCAGGTAATCACTGCCATACATCACCATGTCGATGGCGAGGTCGTTGCCGGTGTAGATCTTGAAATCAGGACGAACTTCATCGCGCAACGCGAGCCGCTGCCATTCCAATTCGCGATTGAGCGAGGAATGTTTCAGGCCGGTGAGCTGCGGGATTTGCATCAGTTCGCGGACGGTTTGCAAATCATAAATTTGGCCGAACGGCGCGAACATTTCGCCCAGCTCAAAACAAAGCAGCGTGTCGCAATCCGCGGCGAGTTTTTTGTGAAGGGCAATCAATTCCTTCCGCGACATGCCCTTCAATTGCGAACATTGAAAGAGAATCGACGTGGCTCCCGCGCGTGTGATTTCCGCAATTTCATTCTGATAAAGTCGCAACGGCTCGCCCTGCATTCCCTCAATAAATGCGCCGGCAACGAACCGCTTTCCATTCGCAATG
>DASRBR010000458.1:0-2445 GCA_035653495.1 Verrucomicrobiia bacterium | reverse complement strand
ATGTATTCATCGACTTGTTTTTTTCCGCGCGCCAGCACGCGTTCAATGAATCCTCCGGTCGAAACCTCGACATTGAACTCATGCGCCAGCTCAAGGATTTCGCGCAGCCGTTTTTTTGGCATCAATGCAAACGAGCCGCCCGCGAATTTGAGCGAATCGACGTATTCACCCATCGTTTCCAAGACATCTTGCAGGTAATGCCGGCCCATGGGCGTGTAATAAGGCCCACGAATTTCTGTAAGACCGACCGTTCGCGGTTTCTCATCGCGCTGATTCATTTCAAGGAACGAAAACGCCCCCTCTACTTCGCCGCGCTTTGGGTCGTTGCCGCCGTTTCGCAAACGTTCTCCACGGCCATTGAGTTGTTGTTTTGTCCTTGCCTTCATCGTTGCCTTTGCGGTTTGCAACAGGAAAAAACTTATTCCAGCCCGGATTGAAAATCTCGTGGGGTAAAAACCGGGTTGCATTTTGCAAATGCAGATTTCATTGATTGAAATCAAGCCAAGGAGGAGTATTTTAAAAACCGTCTGGGACACGTCTGGGACAACTGTTGGACGCGAAAGGAGCAGGCTGGCAGAAAGACGAGCGCGAAGGGACACTCTAAACAGATTCAAAGATCATGCCACACTACGACTATTTTATCATCGGCGGAGGGATGACTGCGGACGCCGCCGCACAGGGGATTCGCGAGGTTGATTCCAATGGCAGCATTGGTTTGATCAGCATGGAAACCAACCCGCCCTATGACCGTCCGCCACTGACGAAGGGACTTTGGAAGGACAAAAAATTGGAATCCATCTGGCGCAAAACCAAGGAGAGAAAAGTAAACATTCATCTGGGCCGAAGGATCGAGGCCGTTGACGTGGACCGCAAGCGCGCCATAGACGACCAACGAAATGTTTATACCTTCAACAAACTGCTGCTGGCGACCGGCGGAACGCCCAGGCGCCTGCCTTTTGGCGGTGAGGACATCATTTATTATCGCACGGTGGTTGATTATCAGAACCTGCGGAAGCTCACTGAAAATGGCCGTCGCTTTGCGGTGATTGGCGGCGGGTTCATCGGTTCCGAGATTTCCGCGGCGCTGGCAATGAATCAAAAGCAGGTCGTCCTGGTCTTTCCCGGAAAAACCATTTGCAGCCGTGTCTTTCCCGGCGACCTCGGCGAATCGGTGACAGCCTATTACCGGCAAAAAGGCGTGGAAGTTTTGGCGGGCGAAACCGCTTCGGACCTCCAGAAAAGGGACGGCAAATCTGTTTTGAAAACAAAGAGCGGCAAAGAAATCACAGTGGATGGCGTGATTGCCGGATTGGGCATTGAGCCGAATGTCGAGCTTGCGCGCATGCTCGGCGCCAAGGTCGGCGACGGAGTGGAAGTGGACGAATTGCTGCAAATGATTCCTCCGGATTTTTTTGCGGCAGGCGATGTGGCGTCATTCCATAACCCCGCGCTCGGAAAACGCATCCGCGTCGAGCACGAGGACAATGCGAATACGATGGGACGCGCCGCTGGCCGGAACATGGCTGGAAGGGCCGAGCCGTATCATCATCTGCCATTTTTTTATTCGGATTTGTTTGATTTGGGCTACGAAGCGGTGGGCGACCTGGATGCGCGCTTGCAAACTTTTTCGGATTGGAAAGACCCATTCCGCGAAGGCGTGGTTTATTATTTGAAGGATGGCCGGGTCCGGGGCGTTTTGTTGTGGAACGTTTGGGGACAGGTGGATGCCGCGCGCAAATTGATCGCCGAGCCGGGACCCTTTCGCCCGGAAGACCTCAACGGAAAATTGCCGAAGTCATAGCACAAGGAGCTCCAGTCAACGTCACAAACAAAAACTCAACTCAAGGCGCTTCGGCTGCGCGGAAGAAGGTATGCGAATTGGTGACGGACAATCCTTCGACCCAAACCAGGCCGTTGCTGAGGAAGAGAGGAGCGGCAACCGGCGTCCACGTAGCGAAAGGTGCGGACACATTAGTGGTCGAGTAGATGCTGATCCTGGATGCACGATAAGCGGTCAAAGGAGTGCCATCGGCCGCGCCCAGCAAAAGCGGAAACGCGCCGCTTGACGACAAACTTACCGGCAGGAAATGAACGGGCGAATTGAGCGTGCCGGCCTGGCTGATGGCAACACCATACACATTGCTGACCATGACGGTGTAAAGTCCGTTGCTGCTGGTTTGCGATGAGAATGACAAAGAACTCGTCGTCGCTCCGGGAATCACCGCGCCGCTCTTGCTCCATTGATAAGTCAACGGCGGTAGTCCAGTCGCAGTCACGTTAAAGGCAGCCGCGCCGCCTGGGGATTTGATGAGATTGGTCGGCCCTGTCAGGATGATGGGCGGGACTTTGCCGGCCCAAAGCAGCGAATTGGCCATCAATGCGCCGCCGCTGGTGCTGGAAACCCAGAAATCAGAACGCGCGTCGCTGGAAGGCGGATAGAAGTTC
>DASRBR010000457.1:0-6775 GCA_035653495.1 Verrucomicrobiia bacterium | reverse complement strand
GCAAATCGCAAGAGTGCTTGTGGCGTTCTGCCGAAGACGAGATATCGCAATTGCAGCCGGGGACGATGACTCAGGTCTGCGAAGAGCGAATCAGAACACATCCCGGCCGGTATTACCGGCGCCGGCCACAAATCGCCTGTGAGCGGGCGCACCATGAATGATGGCCAGGTGGCGTCACGCTGGGTGGACGACCACGGCGAGTGTCTCTACCGATACGCTTTGGTGCGCGTGCGCAAACCCGAAATTGTTGAAGACCTTGTGCAGGAAACTTTTCTCGCTGCCGTGCGCGGCTACGAAAAATTCGCCGGCCGTTCCTCTGAGCGAAGCTGGCTGGTGGGCATTTTGAAGAACAAAATCGTCGATCATTTCCGCAAGCTGGGCAGGGAAACGTCATTCACTGATATGGAATTTCTTTCCGATGAGTTCTCAGAAAAATTCGTGCCGGTCGGTTTTTGGAACCACGATCTCGGACCGCACGAATGGAAACCGGAGCCGGATACGGTGATGCATCGCGCCGAATTCTGGCAGGTGATGCGCGATTGCCTGTCGAAGTTGCCGGAAAAAATTCGCGCGGTTTTCACGATGCGCGAAATGGATGGTGTGTCCAGCAAGGAGATTTGCGCCACCCTGTCGATCAGCGACAGCAATCTGTGGGTGATGTTGCACCGGGCCCGAATGGCGTTGCGGGAATGTCTTGAGATGCATTGGTTTGATACGCCAGCGGGGGGAGCAAGCTGATGCCGGAAGAACCATATAATCCACTGCCGATCGGGAACCCATCCGTTCTGGCACGAACAAATTGGTGGCAAACGCTGCTGGTAAAATTCATCGGCAAACACACGCCCAAGTGCCGGGAAATGGTTCGGATCCTTTCGCGATCAATGGACGAGCCGATGCCGCTGATGATGCGGATCAAGAAACGCCTTCACTTTTTGATTTGCTGCTGGTGCCAGCGGTATGAGGAACAGCTGCGTTACATTCGGGAAACAGCACGGAAGCTTCCAGAGCACGCAGATGAAGCCTCGGGTGCCGAATTCCCAGCCGACGTACGGGAACGCATCAAACAAAAGCTCGCGGAAAATGTCCGCTGAGCATTCCCGCTGTCACCACGGTGCGATTTCCATTTTGCACGGAACGCAATATTCCCGTCGCCGACGCGCTGGAGGCGTATTTCGGAGGCATTTGTAAGGTTTCGAAATGACGCCCGACCAATGGGACATGAATTATAAAACCACACTCGCTTCCTTAGCCGCGCTGGTCATTGCTGCGACGAGCACCCTCGCCCAGGAAAGTCACCAGAGTGGCCCGTTCCAAGGCGCAAAAGCAAACAAGGGCTTCGTTACGCACACGACGGTAAACGGTAAGAGCACGCTCACGCTCTCCGATGACTTCGTCCCGCCACACACACCCGATCCGCATTGGCAGATCGTGGACTCCAACGGCAAGACGTACCTCCTAGATCGATTGATGACGAAAGACCAAAAGCTCAAGAAATCGATCGTCGTTCCCGATTATGTCCCGGACATCTCCAAGGTCCAGATCTGGTGCGCCTTTGCGGAGACGAACCTCGGCGAAGCCGCCTTCGACCATCCCGTTAAGTAAGCGTCAATCCTCGGCTGGCCGCGCCTAACAAATGGCCGGCCAGCCTGGCAAATTCCCTATGAAGATCTTTATCTCAACTCCATTGGCTATTCTGATCGCGGTGTTGGTGCTTGCTGTAGGCGGCCGCATTGAGGCCGGCGATTCGCCGGGGTCACCGCCCCCGGCGACAACAATAGAAAAGAAATCGATCAACCTCGACGGGGCCAAAAAAGCAATCGCTGCCGCTGTGGACTACGCGAAGAAAAATAATGCTCCGGGTGGAGTGATTGCAGTCGTTGACGAGGGCGGCAACCTGATGGCGCTTGAACGCCTCGATGGGACGTTCGCGATGGGAGCAACCATCTCGATTGGCAAGGCGCGCACTGCGGTTCTTTTCAAGAAACCAACACGGTTCTTTGAGGAACTGATCAACAAAGGCCGCACAGCCATGACCGCGGTGGATGGATTCACTCCGTTGATTGGCGGAATCCCGATCGTTATCGACGGACAGATCGTCGGCGGAATCGGTGTGAGCGGCGCGGCAAGCGCAAACCAGGACGAAGAACTCGCGCTCACCGGCGCAAACGCGGTGGCTGGTCGCGCTGAGACCGGCATGCATGAAGGCAGCAGCCAAGGAGTTTTGCCGGCGTCAGCGCCCCCGGCTACAGCTGCAACTTTCGTCGACGCCAAGACTGTTTCAGCTGCATTTGCCAAGGGGATGCCGCTGCTGGAAACCGCTGGTTACAAAGTGCACGCCAGCCGCCGCGTTGAACCCGGACAAGCCGAAATCCACACGCTCGATGCCGACGTGATTTACGTCGTCGATGGATCGGCCACGCTGGTGACCGGCGGAAAAGCTATCGATGCAAAGGAAATCGCGCCTAACGAAATCCGTGGCGCCAAAATCGAAGGCGGCGAAGAACATCAGATCACCAAAGGCGAAGTGATCATTATTCCCAACGGAGTGCCGCATCAATTCACTGCTGTAAAAAGTGAATTGCATTATTTCGTCTGCAAACCAACCGGGGCGGCAGAAACACATCTGACTGCGCGCGAGGTCACACGATAGGTTAACGATGAAAACAATATTCATTGCCGCGATCGCGGCATTCACACTGACGCGTCCTGCTACGGCTCACTCATGGATGTGGTTCCGAGAAGACATCGGAGTCGGACCTTTTCTTTCGTTAGTTCCAGTCCAGCAAAGCAGCAGGCGACAGCGCCAACCACGACTAAAAAATCGTCGGTTGCCACTCGTGCGACTGCGAGATCCAAATCAAAGATAACTCATCAGCGCGTCGTCACGGCACGCTGATTCCCTGACAATCTAAATGCACAAGTTATGAGAAGATTCGCATTACACCTCACAGAACTCGTTGCCTTTGCAGCTTTGGTGTCGGCCGGCGAAGTCATTCATGTCGACAAAAATGGCATCGCGCTCCAGGGCTACGATCCGGTCGCCTACTTTACCGATGGCAAGCCGGTCAGAGGCTCGCCTGAATTCACGGCGACCTACAAGGGAGCCACTTATCAGTTCGTATCGGCAGAGCACAAACAGTTGTTTGAAAAGTCTCCTGCAAAATACGAGCTGTGGCATAAGGACGTTGAAGGCAATTTGAAAAAAGCTGATTCGAACTGGCCCACGCTATCGCAGCAAAATGCGCCGTGAGGATACGGCGAACTTCAGCTGTTTATCCCATCATTCTAACGCATAAAGCGACGCAAGGACTCGTCGCACTCCCAAAACCTCGCAAACATTTTGCGGGCAGAGTTTCCTGCTAGCGAAAGCTTTCGGAGTTTGAGTGTGGACGGTCCTCGCGCCGCTTTTCCGATCATAACAGGAACACGAGTTGCTGGTTCAGAAAAGGCGTAAGGAATTGAAAGTGGGGGCGACGAATTCGCTGAAATGGAACGCAGCACTTTCAATATCAACACATCATTATCGGCATCTCTCCTCCGTGCCTGGGCAACGGAATTCAATCGTGAACATCGCGAGGCTTCGATGCACGCCTCCATGTGGCGCTTGCGCTTCGTCGTGGTGGTTGCCTTTGGCGCGCTGGTCTTCCTGGCAAGCCACGCACTTGCTGAAACAAATGCTGATGCACCCACTGGAAAGGCCGACGCAATGATTGATCTCGCGACCAGGGAGGGAGTCGACCTCGTCAAAGGTCAGTGGCGTTATAGCGATACCAAAATTATCCCGGTGGATTTCAAGGCCGCTGGCACGGATAAGCAACCGACCGGCAAACCGATCAAGACTTACGACTTCACGCCGCATGCTGGCGGCGCTGATTTCGACGACTCGAAATGGGAAAAGATCGATCCGACCACACTCGACGCACGCCGGTCGACCGGCCGGCTTTGTTTCAACTGGTATCGGATCAACATCACGGTTCCGCAGCGCGTGAACGACGTCAATCTCGCGGGAGCGACTGCTGTTTTCCAAACATCGATTGATGATTACGCCGAAGTCTGGGTGGACGGAGAAATCGCGCGCGCACTCAACCAGAGCGGCGGATCGGTAATCAAAGGCTGGAACGCGGCGAACCGGTTGATCATAAGCAGAAGTGTTCAGCCCGGACAAAAAATCCAGCTGGCAATTTTTGGGGCCAACGGTCCGCTCTCAAATCCGCCGACCAATTACATCTACATGCAAGAGGCGAAGCTGGAGTTTTACAAGGGGGGTGTCGCGCCGGTAGCCATTACGCCGAGCGAAGTGAATGTGGAGATACTTTGCAAAGATCCTGGTCTGGACGCCGTTGTTCCGCCAAATCCAAAAATCTTTAAACTCGCCGAGGGCTTCAAATTTACCGAAGGCCCTGTTTGGGATCGTAAAGGCGGCTATCTCCTTTTCAGCGATCCAAACAACAACACCATCTACAAATATTCGCCGGGAGGTGGCGGGGCATTTGCCGCGGGCGCGGGCGCTGACTCCGGCGATCACAGAACGCAGATTGAGCCGGCGTCACCGCCGTCGTCTACAACAGCCTCGGAAGGCGCCGGAACGCTCACGGTGTTTCGTGAAAAGAGCGGTTACGAAGGTGCGGACATTGCAGAGTACGGTCAGCCCGGGTCTAATGGGTTGACGTTTGATCGGGAAGGTCGCCTCACCATAAACCAGCACGGGAATCGTCGCGTTGTGCGCCTCGAGCCCGATGGCCGACTGACGGTGCTGGCGGACAAATTTGAAAGCCAACGGCTCAACAGCCCCAACGATCTCGTTTATCGCAGCGATGGCACGCTCTATTTCACCGATCCTCCATTCGGCTTGCCAAAGTTTTTCAACGATACGCGCAAGGAACTGCCGTTCAGCGGTGTCTTTGCAGTGAAAGACGGAAATGTGAAACTCGTCACAAAGGATTTCACCGGACCTAACGGAATCGCGTTTTCCCCGGACGAAAAATACCTGTACGTCGGCGACTGGGACGAAAAGAAGAAGGTGGTGATGCGCTACGAAGTGCAGCCTGACGGTTCGCTGAAGAATGGCAGAGTTTTTTTCGATATGACCAACGCGCCGGGCGAGGACGCCATCGACGGCATAAAGATCGACAAAGCGGGTAACGTTTACGTTTCCGGCCCCGGAGGTTTGTGGATCATTTCACCGCAAGGCAAGCACCTCGGCACAATCATTCCGCCAAAGCACCCCCACAATTTCGCGTGGGGCAATGCTGATGGGAAGACGCTGTATCTTTGCGCTCGCAGCGGTCTGTATCGGATGCAGCTGAACATCGAGGGCATCAGACCGTGAGCAACGTTGTAGCCGGGGGCGTTGACCCCGGCACTGATAGGACTACCGAACCGGCCTCAACGCGGCCGGCTACAGCAGCACGCGCCGTCCGTGAGCATTGGCCGGAATATCTGTGCGAAGCCGCTGAGCTAGGCCTGTTCATGGTTTCAGCAGGCCTGTTCACGATCCTGCTCTGGTATCCGAAATCGCCAATTCCAACAATGATCCCAAGCGAATTTGTTCGCCGAATGCTGACCGGCATTGCAATGGGTGGCACGGCCATCGCGCTCATTTTCTCGCCTCTGGGAAAACGATCGGGCGCGCACTTCAATCCGGCTGTCACCCTGGCCTTTTGGCAGCTTGGAAAAGTGAAAAATTGGGATGCCGTCTTCTACATAATTGCGCAATTCGCCGGCGCAATTGTTGGCGTCTTCGTAGTCGCTCTGTTCGTTCACGAAGCACTGTCTCATCCGAAAGTGAATTACGCGGCTACTGTGCCCGGGATGTACGGTATCATTGTTGCGTTCATTGCTGAATTCGCCATCGCATTTCTGTTGATGTCGGTCGTGCTCCGCGTGAGCAACACGCCGCACCTCGCTCGGTATACGGGGTTGTTCGCTGGGGCATTGGTCGCTACCTACATCACACTTGAAGCGCCATTTTCAGGGATGAGTATGAATCCGGCGCGGACATTCGGGTCGGCGTTTGTCGGTCACCTTTGGATGGGGCTTTGGATCTACTTCACGGCGCCTGTGTTAGCGATGCAGGTGGCCGCTATGCTTTACCGTCGCGGTAAACGCACCGTGTATTGTGCAAAGTATCATCATCACAATTCGCAACGCTGCATTTTCAACTGTCGGTTTCCCGAATTGCTCGCGCGTGAAACTGTAGCCGGTCGCGCTGAGACCGGCGGGCGCAGGGGCACCGAGCCGGGGTCACCGCCCCCGGCTACAACTACTGCGAATGCGTGACCACAAAACGGTTCTTAATCACGCTTTTTGTCGTACTCAGCGTCGCTGGCGCCAGAGGCAGCGTTTCCGTCCAATCAGTCGGCATGACCGTGAGCGATATGGATCGAGCGGTGGAGTTTTATTACGCCCTCGCGTTTCAGAAAGTTTCTGACGTCGAAGTTCTCGGAGACGAATTTGAACATTTGGAAGGAGTGTTCGGCGCACGGATGCGGATTGTGCGGATGCAGTTGGGCAATGAATACCTCGATCTCACGCAGTACCTGGCTCCGCCCGGCCGGCCAATCCCGGTCGATTCACGAAGTAATGACCTGTGGTTTCAGCATATCGCGATTGTGGTGCGCGACATGGATGAGGCGTTTCAAAGATTGCGCGCTCTAAAAGTTCAGTTCGTCTCAACAGGCCCCCAAACGTTGCCGCCGTTGATCGAAGCCGCAGCCGGGATCAAAGCGTTCTATTTTCGCGACCCGGACGGACACAATTTGGAGATCATTTATTT
>DASRBR010000456.1:0-4753 GCA_035653495.1 Verrucomicrobiia bacterium | reverse complement strand
AATTCATCGACGCCAAGCAGAAGGAAGAACGCAAGGCCTGGGCGCTCATCGAGCAGGGTTATGACGGCTCTTACAATGGCGACGCCTACGGCAGCGTCATGTACCAGAACGAAAACCTTTCCGTGCGCGTGAGCGATGAATTCATGCAAGCCGCCGAGGAAGACCGCGAATGGTGGACCCGCGCCGTTACCACCGGCAAGCCGCTGGAAAAGAAAGACGCCAGCAAGCTCCTGCACAAGATCGCCGAAGGCACCTGGGTTTGCGGCGACCCGGGCCTGCAATACGACGGCGCCATCCACAAATGGCACACGTGCAAAGGCACCGAGCCGATCCATTCGACCAATCCCTGTTCCGAATACGTTTTCCTCAACAACACCGCCTGTAATCTCGCGTCGTTGAACCTGATGAAATTCAAGCGCGAAGACGGCATGTTCGATATCGAGCGCTTCAAGGCCGCCGTCCGGGTGTTCATCACCGCGCAGGAAATCATCGTGGACAACGCCAGCTATCCCACGAAGGAAATCGCGGAGAATTCGCACATCTTCCGCACATTGGGCCTCGGTTACGCTAATCTCGGCTCCATCATCATGAGCTACGGTTTGGCGTATGATTCCAACGAAGGCCGCGCGCTTGCCGGCGCTCTCACCGCCGTGATGACCGGCCACGCTTACGAGCAATCCGCCGAAATCGCCGCGGCGATGGGTCCCTTCAAGGGCTACGCGGACGCCCGTTGCGCGCATGTCTCCAAGCCGATGGCGAAGGACAACATTGAATCCATGCTCGGCGTCATCAAGTCGCATCGCGAAGCCGTCGAGCAGATCGAGCCCAGCCGCGAATTCAATTATCTCAAGGAAGAAGCGCGCCGTTGTTGGTACCGCGCGTTGGAAAGCGGCCAGAAACACGGTTATCGCAACGCGCAAGTCACCGTGCTCGCGCCCACCGGGACCATCGCGTTCCTGATGGATTGCGACACCACCGGCGTCGAGCCGGACATTGCCCTGGTCAAATACAAACTTTTGGCCGGCGGCGGTTTGTTGAAGATCGTCAATCGCACCGTGCCCGAAGCATTGCGCCGTCTCGGTTACAAGACGTCCGAAATCGAGAAGATCGTGGCGCATATCGAGAAGTACGACACCATCGAAGACGTCCAGGAAAACGGTCAAACCGTTGCCAGCGGATTGCGGCTGGAACATCTGGATGTGTTCGATTGCGCCTTTAAGCCGTATCAAGGCAAACGCAGCATCCGCTACATGGCGCATCTCCAGATGATGGCCGCCGCGCAGCCGTTCATCAGCGGCGCCATCTCCAAGACAGTCAACCTGCCGCAGGATTGCACCGTGGCTGACATCCGCGACGCCTACGTGCAGGCATGGAAGATGGGCCTCAAATGCGTCGCAATCTACCGTGACGGCTCCAAACGCTCGCAACCTCTAAACACCAAAAAAACGAACGAAGGAGGGGACAAAACCGCCGCCGCTGCTGCCGTCGCCGCGGCGGTTGCTCAAACCGACAACCGCATCAAGGAACTCGAAGGCGAAGTCGCCAAGCTCCAGGAACAGGCCGGCCAGCCCTTGCGCCGCCGCCTGCCCGACACCCGCACTGCCGTCACCCACAAGTTCGACATTGCCGGCCATGAAGGTTACCTCACCGTCGGCCTTTTTTCCGACGGCCAGCCCGGCGAATTGTTCATCACCATGGCCAAGGAAGGTTCAACCATTGGCGGCTTGATGGACTGCGTCGGCACACTCACCAGCATGGCGCTCCAATACGGCGTGCCGCTCGACACCCTCGTCAAGAAATTCGCGCACCAACGCTTTGAGCCCAGCGGTTTCACCAAGAACCCCGAAGTCCGCAACGCCTCGTCCATCATCGATTATGTCTTCCGCTGGATGGCCGTCCAATTCATTCCCGGTTATCGCGAAGCCAACACGGTCAGCCGCGTTCAACCTGAACTGTCCATGCCCGGCCTTGCCGAAGCCGAGCGCAAACAGTTGAACCGACCCGTGCCCGAACTGCCCCTCGCCGAGGATAACGACGTTGTGGAAATCGCCGGGAATGGGAACGGCAATGGCCATGGTAATGGGAACGGCCACAAACAACGCAAAGTCATCACCACGTTGAGCGAAAGCCTTGACCACATGCAAACCGACGCGCCCTCCTGCCCCAACTGCGGCAACGTCACCGTCCGCAACGGCGCCTGTTACAAGTGCCTCAACTGCGGTGAGAGTTTGGGTTGCTCGTAGAAGCTAGGTGTTCTGTTCTACTGTAGAATGGAACGCCTTTCATCGGACAAAACACAGTTTTTCTCAGAGGAACCGAACGGGCTGCCGACAGCAATGTCGGCAGCTTGTTTTTCAACAGCAGTTCAGCGTCTTGGCCTTTGGCGATTGCGTTCAGCGATGCGGGCGCGAGTCATGCGTTCGCGCAGGCCGCCTTCCTGAACAAAAGCCTGTTCCAACTGGCGCAATTGCTGGTCAAGCAGATAGTTGGTGACTTTGATCAATCCAATCATCACGTTGGCTGCAATGGCAGGGTCGCGATTTTCGATGCCCTTCCTGAAGGTTTCGTAATCGGCGTTCGGCTTTCGATTGAGGGCGCGCAAACGTCGGGTATATTTGTCGTCCCTGGTCCATTCGGCGATGCCGCGCACCCGGAGGAAATCGCGGTAATCTTCCAGAAGTTCCTCCAGGCTGGCGCGTGCGACGTTCGTGAGCTTGATCTCAGTTTCCTTGGAAGTGCCGCTGGCCTGGCTTCCTTCGAGGATGTTTTGTTTGCCAGAACGGGCGGCTTGGATCATTTGGTCGCAGGTGCGGTCGCGCTTGTTGAGAAAATGTCTGCAAAACCAGACGGTGCCATCGTAAACAACGCGCGCTTTCTGGAATGAAAGCAGGTTCTGGTAACCGCCGTGTACCGGTATAAAGCCTTCAGCCATCGCATGACCTCCAATCAAACGACATTAAGGACAGAAACGACCGCAATACAGGAGTGCCAAAAACACCAAGTCGCTTTGGTCTTTTGCGTCCTTTGAACATGCGGCAAAGATTGCCGGAGATTGGAACTGCCGACAAGTCACATGTGCATCGCATTGAGCTTGCGCCCAAAATCCACCTTCGTTTTCTAACATAACCATGCCATACTGCTTGCGTGGGGAAGAAAATTCGCATGGCGTTGTTCGTTGCCCTCGCGGTCGGCATGGGCGTGGTGGTTCTGCTGCTGTTGCAGCCGTCGTCCGTGCGCGAACCCGTTTACCGCGGCAAACCACTCGGCGAATGGCTCGATGCTCCGGCAGTCACCGGCGAATTGTTCCCTTCCGAAATCGGCACCAACGCCATTCCCTGGCTGCTTCACGAAGCATCGGCGCATGAGATTGGCCTGGTCTCGATCGCAAAAGAATGGCTGCGTCAAAGATTCCAGCTCAAGCTTGTCACCGCATCCCAGCATCAGGCGCGCGCCAAACGCGGCTTCAGCGGGCTCGGCGCGGCGGGAGGGGTGGCCGTTGCGCAAGGGTTGACCAATTCCGACAAATGGATCCGCTTCGGCTGCGTCGGCCAATGGGAAGTCGGCAAGCATTATCCTGATCTTTATATCCCCAACCTCATCGACCGCCTGAAAGACCCGAACGCCGACGTCCGCGCCCGAGCCGCCAATGCGCTCGGTCTCATGGACCATCAGCAAAACGAAAAAATCATTCCCGCGCTGATAAAAGCGCTCGACGATCCGAACGACAACGTCCGCTGCATGGCCGCGGTGGGTTTGGGCTGCATCGGCAAAGACGCGAACTCCGCCGTTCCCGTGCTCCTGAAACATCTCTCCAACGCCTCACCGTCATTTCAATACTGGATCACCAATTCGCTCAAATCCCTCGGCCCGCCGCCCGTAGGTCGCTCGACGACCGCGAACGCTGCGAAGCTGTAGGCGCGACCTCTTTGTAGAAATCAACGACCCCAAAAATCACCAGCTGCCATCGGGGCACGGAACTCCGTGGGGTTCTTTAGGGACGCAACGCCTGACATGCTAAAGCATGGACACCATATGGGCTTCGCCATTAGCAGCGATACTGATAAATATTGCTTGCATTCCAAAAAGGACGTGCTATCCTCCTTCGCCAAGGCTACGGAGGACACGTTGTCCTGCGCCAAGGTCGGCCACCGCTGAAGCTATGGCGGACAAGCGGGCTACGCGAATGTTTATCGTTCGCGAGGTTCTTTGACATTTGAATCGGATGCGGGTCTGGATGCTGGTCGCTGGATCCTTGATGCTGGATGGGGCCGCTCTGGGCTGAAACTTACGTTTTAAGCTCAGGCATCGAGCAACTTGCATCGAGCATCGAGCATGCAAGTCGTAAGTGGTTGAAATCCCGTATAGTCCAAGCTAGTCCCGGTCCGTCCCGCCAAAAAACGCCCCCCTCCCCTCGTGGGAAATTTTGGATTGCCGATTTCGGATTGCGGATTTCGGAATTCAGCAGGGTGTTGCACCTGGTTGCAGCTTGTTGCACTTGGTTGCAGCTATCAGGAATAAAAAACTGGAACGGGACGCGCGATGCGCGGGTTCCGGGTTGAAGAACCTGCGGAGTGCGGAGGAGGCAAGTTGGGGTGCAGGCGGGTCCTTGGAGGATACTACCCATCCCGTGGTAGGCGGGAATTCCGACGCATACTTTCACTACAACTCATCTCATAAATACGAGAAGGATTCGCCGGGTGGGGGCACCCGGCCTACAAAAGGCGCGATTTTGGCTTTCTTTGTAGGCCGCGTG
>DASRBR010000455.1:0-3891 GCA_035653495.1 Verrucomicrobiia bacterium | reverse complement strand
CAACGTGAAACGCAAGATGGCCTTCCTCATCATGCATGATTTGTGCGAAAACAGCCTGCAACACCGGGTCTTTGGAACCATCGTGCAACGCGCGGAAGAAACGTTTCGCGATCATTTCCGGCATCAACAACACGAGCAATTCCTGGTTCAATCCGAACAATCGCCGCAGCAGGATGAAACAGGCATCGCTCCAATGATGGTTCAACAATTTGGCGTTCATCCGCCGCAGGATTTCAGCCATCAAACGCGCGTGTTCCTGCTCTTCCTTGATGAACAGGTCGATGCTCGCCGTATAAACGTCATCATTCGTTGTGGCGGCTTGTTTGCGCAAATGGCGGCCTTCTCCCGATTCGCCGACCTGAAAGCGCTGCAACGAATGGATCAACGGCGCGCACATCCGGGCATCCACGTTCACGCCGAGGTCCCACGGAATTTCCCGGCGATGGTCGCGATTGTGTTCGAAATACTTCAGCCAGTTCTTCATGTGATTGTCCCTTGGTTGAGGTTGTTTTGAGAAATTTTGACGCCGCGGATATGCCGTCCGTTCCCATAAACCGGCGCGCTCATCAAAACCAGCGCGATGATGAACAGCGGCCAGTCAAATCGCGAGGGCAACAGCATTCGCATCGCGTCCTCGCCTTTGCCAACGATGCGGATGGCGTCTTCCATGAAGACATACAACGCCAGCGCGCATCCGGCGAAGTTTAATCCCCACGCGCGCCATTCGTCACGGAACCGCCGTTGATGTTCCCATTGGCTCGCCAGTGTTCCCCAAAGGACCATCAACGACGCGATCAAAACCGGTGCAATCACCGGGCCCCACCATGGCAATGGCAAAAGAAAAAGAATGTCCCAATCGATCAGCGAATTGGGCCAGCCGGTGATAACTTTTAGGAAAACGTAATAAAAAATGTCCCACACACCGAACGCGATCGCCGCGTAACCCCAGCGGCTGCGCCAGTTTTTTCCCGCGAGCATCCCGACGGTGAAAAGCATCAGCAACGTTGCCGCTTCGCGCACCAGTTCGACGCTTGCAAGCCCGGGAACAGGCGGGAGCGGCTCGGTTTGGTGCGGATCGATGCGGTCGGAGATCAGGCGCAGGTAAAAGACCGCAGCCGATTCCACCCAGGCCATGCCGATGGCGTACGCCACAACAGTCAGCCAGCGTTTTCTTTCTTTCATAATGGCCATTATATGTCCAGTGGCTCGCGCTTTTCCAGTCAGTTGCGCAACCCATGCCGTGCGTTTGCGAGCGCAGTTTTCGGCGCACCCGGCCTTGCAAAAACCCCGGCATGCATGCGTTCCATCAACGATTCGCTCATGCGGTCCAACGACAAAATAAACCGCCGCAATTGCCGGCCCACCTCATGAAAATATTCCCGGCGCGAACCGCCAATCGCCGTGAGACACGGGCCATGATTGACCCAAAGCATCGTTGCAGCAGCATGGCCGAAAATCCAAAATTGCGCCTGCCACAACGCGCCGCCCAATCCCACCGAAGAACAACCGGCGTCCGCGAGCCGTTCGCGATGAAACGCCACATGGCCCGCTTCATCGCGCAAAATAAGCCGGCACATCTCGGCGACCGGCGCATCGGGCACATGCGCGCACAACACGCGATAATACGCGGTGCTGACCAGTTCCGTGAGCAGCAGGATTTGCAACTCAGCCTTCACGCCAATGGCGCGGCGGCAAAGGCAGAATGCCGAGAAACTCCAGTGCGACGTGATGTGTTTTCCGCCGAAACGATTGACCGCGCAACCCAGCAAACGCGCGTGCTCTGCTTCCTCGCGAAACCAATGATCAACAATCGCGCGCATTTCTTCGGAGCTGCCGCGAAAATTTTCGGCATCGTGCGCAATCAGCGACGCCGGTCCTCCGCCGTCACCCAATCGGAATTGCTCGATGGACCTCAGCAGCGGCGGCATCACATGCGGCGGCACGGTGATTGGCGCCGTCCAATCCGGCTCAGGCCGGTCGAGACGGTTGCGATTGAAATAATTGATCCATTTTGCATGGTTCATGACTTCCTCCTTGTTTGGTTTTGATTGCTTCTTACTTTGCCGATTTTTCTCCGCTGACAATGAGCCGGTGCATTGCCAGCCCACAACCCGCGCCGATGGCTGTCACCACCAAACTGAAAATCGCCAGGATTAGGATGGAACCATAGGTGTTCGGGTGCAGCGTGTCGGGCAGGTTGAGCGCATGTTTAAAAACGTGCGCCAACGGGTGACATGCCCAAATCGCAAGCACGGCAGGCAGCGCGCGCCTCCCCCAAATGGCGCCAACGGACGCAGCCGCCACAAGCAGCAGAGCGACAATGATGATAGGACTGACTTCGCCTTTAAACGCAAAGTTGTCCACGGCCGAGATACCGGCCCCGCATACAAGCCCGACGGCAAAACGCGCAGATGGTGTTGTTAAGTATTTCATTCTGATTTTCCTTTTTTGGTGTTGGTTGTTTGTTGTTTTAAAGACCGGTGCGTCAGATTTTCAGTTTTGTTGCAGTTGGTTGAGCCAGGCCTCGACCGCATCGATGGTCGAATCCGGCGTTGAAGTTCCCGCAGTGATGCCCACCGTTCGCGCGCCTTCGAACCATTCCTTGCGCAAACCGCCGGCGTCCTGCACATGATGCACACGCGCGCAATGGCGTCGGCACGTCGCCGCCAGCTCATGCGTGTTGTTGCTGTGCGCCCCGCCGATGACAATCACCACATCGCTTCTTTGCGCCAATTCCACCGCTGCGGCCTGGCGCTGTTTCGTTGGGCGGCAAACCGTGTCCACGAACCGCACCTCGGATCTGGGAAATCTTTCCTTTATTGCCGCAACCCACCGCTCGACTTTTTCGATCGGCTGAGTCGTTTGGGCGGCGACGCCATAACGCGCGCGTTCAGGCAGTTTCATCACATCGGCTTCATTGAGGACAACATCAAAAGCGTCCAAATCGCCCGTCAAACCGCGCACTTCCACATGGTCGCGCTTGCCGATGATGACCGGATGAAAGCCGGCCGCGGCAAGCTCGGCGACGGTATCATGCGCGAAACGGACGAGCGGGCAGGTGGCTTCCAGCACATTCAAGCCGCGTTTTTTGATTTCGTTCACCGCGCGTTCGGAAGCGCCATGCGCGGTGATCATCACGTCGCGCGTGGAAACTTCATCGGCCTTTTGTTTGATTTGGATGCCGCGCGCGCGCAAATCGGACAGGACGGTTTCGTTGTGGACAAGGTCGCCAAGGATGGTGAGCGGCGCGTGGTTGCTCTTCGCGAGGGCGATGGCGTCGCGGACGCCGAAGCACATGCCCAGATGTTCTGCGCGAATGATTTTCATGGTCAGGATTTTTTTGTGCCAACAGCGGCTGCGATCAATCCACAGCCAAAAATAAAGATGCCTCCGAACAACCCGATGATTGCTGCGTCAGACCTGCCGCCGGACGCGTTGCCAAGGCCGATTAGGATGGCAAGAAGGCCGATCGCGATTCCAATAATTCCATAAATATTTGGTTTCATTTTTACTGTTCGTTTATCAGCGGGCAGAGTCATTAACTTTGCGACACAAAGTGTGAGACCGGGGTGTTTTCATTTCGTTCAAATTTGGATTCATGGGATTTTTAGTGGTTACAAAAGTTACAAAGGTACAAGGTTACATGGGTGCAGGTTCGTGCCTTCTTGTAACCATGTAACGGTGCAACCATGTAACCATTTCACTTCGTAACCATTCATGACTTCTTCACGTCGCCCGCCTTGGTTTGCTGCACGATTTTTTCCAGCAGGTTGATATAATTCGTGAATGCTTTCCGGCCTGTGGCCGTGAGCGCGCAAGTGGTGAGTGGACGGTTGTTCTCGTAGGTTTTTGCCACGGAGACGTAACCAGCCTCCTGCAAGGTGCGGATGT
>DASRBR010000454.1:0-2124 GCA_035653495.1 Verrucomicrobiia bacterium | reverse complement strand
CTTGACTGGAACGGCTGGCTCAAATTGCTCCCCGATCATGGCAAGCTGCTGCATCTTTTTCTGATTCGCCACGATTCGCGCGACGCGTTTGCGCATCTGCATCCCATTCGCAAAGGGGGCGCGACTTTCGAAGTGGCCGTGCCGCCATTGCCCGCCGGGAGCTATGATATTTTTTGCGACCTGACGCTCGAAAGCTCCGGCTTGAGCACAACCGCAACCAACGTCATCAAACTTCCTGTAGCTGAAAACATAAGTTCTCAACGTTTTGCCACCTCGCTCGATTCCGACCCGGACGATTCCTGGGCCGGTTCAACGAACTCGGCTTTGCCGCCGATGGGTTCTGCGACGAACACCGTTTTCACACTTCCCGATGGCGGACGCGTGATTTGGAAGGCGCACGGCCCATTGCGCGCGCGCGAAGATGCAGCTTTGCAATTTGAAGTGTTGGACGCGGACGGTCATCCCGCGCAATTGGAGTCTTACATGGGGATGCTTTCGCACGCTGCGGTGTTGCGCTCGGACGGCGGCGTGTTCGCGCATCTGCATCCCTCCGGCAACTACTCGATGGCCGCGCAAATGTTTTACGAAAACAAACTGGCGGTTGAAAATCCCGCCTGCGCCGCGCCCGGAACGACCTTGCCTGCCGCTGCGCAACAATATGCTGTTCACGCGCATCATGCCGCAGCGGGCACAACTTCGACGATTTCGTTGCCGTACGAATTCCCAACCGCGGGCAACTATCGCGTCTGGGTGCAGATCAAAACAGGCGGACACGTGCAAACGGCGGTTTTTGATGCGAATGTTGAGGGTTGAAGCGCGGCCACGCCCATTTTTTCCGCGCAAGGGGTCAGCGCACGTCGAAATCTCCAATTGGTGGTTTAGGGGACCAACCTTTTGACGTTTTGAACAACGCAATGACATGCGGGCTTGCGCCAGAAATAGCATGTTCTCCTCCGACTGTGTATTCCACCGCTGCTATATTTCCACTTTTTAACGGAATTGATTCGATGCGGCTGATGTGGGTGGATGCGCGTCGATAGATATTTCGTGGCAAGCCTTTAAAAGCACTCCATGACAACTCGGGAAGCGCATCGTGCCATAATTCGCGTCGGAAAGTGCGTTCGATATCGGCAATGTCTGCGGCAGAAAAGTCGCCATTGATTTTCGGATTGGGCGCGGGACTTAACCACAACCAGCCCGCAAAAACCATGAGCAGCAATGCGATGCCGGAAACGATTTTCCTTTTTCGGAGGAAACTCCACATGGCGTCCGTACATTGGTGTTCGGTGACCGGACGGTCAAGCCAGAATGGCGGATGGTGGGGCAAAAAATGGAGCGAGCGAAGGGATTCGAACCCTCGACACTCACGTTGGCAACGTGATGCTCTACCAGGCTGAGCTACGCTCGCTACCGTTCAGTTTGGCAAAAATAAGGGAACCCTCCGAAATTGCAAGCCCTCTTTTTCTTTTGTTCCAGAAAAGCGCCGGCTTCGGATAACCTGCCCGGCGTTTGCAGCGTCTTTGCTGAACGTATGAAGCTTTTTTCGATTGTTTTGATGATTGTCAGCGCTTTTGTAAACGCGGCGTATTCTCAAATTTCTGTAAGCGTTTCCGTGGACACTTCGGCTCCAGTGTGCACAATTCCGGATGATTTCACTGGCTTCAGTTTCGAAACAAGGCGTGTGAACTACAATAGTGACGGCGTCGCGGGTTACTTTTTTGATTCAACAAACACCCAGGCAGTCGCGCTTTTTCGTCAAATCGGAGTGAAATCGCTTCGCGTGGGCGGAGGATCAGTGGACCAACCCCAGGTTCCGATTCCCACATCCAAGGACATTGATGCCTTGTTTCGTTTCGCAAAAGCAGCTGATGTCAAAGTGATTTATTCCCTGCGATTGGCGGACGCCGACGCCGGGCAGAACGCCTCCATCGCAAAATATATCTGGGACAATTACCGCGACTCCTTGGATTGTTTTACGATCGGGAATGAGCCTAAAAAATACTCTGCCTTCAGCAAACAATGGAAAATAATGGCCGATGCCATCGTGAAAGCGGTCCCGGAAGCAAAATTCTGCGGCCCGGCCCCGGTTTCATCAATGGATGGAGGCGCCGAACAGATCTGTGA
>DASRBR010000453.1:0-3795 GCA_035653495.1 Verrucomicrobiia bacterium | reverse complement strand
CATGGGTCTCAATGAGCGAGAAAGTGCCACTTTATGCGCGGCTCTTGTTCCTGCCAATGCTGCTGATGCCGAAGCTCATCGGATTGAGCGGCGGCGCGTTCATGTTTTGCACGCGCGAGGCGTTTCAGGCGACAGGCGGGTTCGACGAGCGGATGTATTTCAGCGAGGAGGCATCGTTTGGGCTGGCGTTGCGAAGGGAAGGGTGGTTCGCAGGACTTTGGCAGCCGGTGCTCACTTCTGGACGCCGACTTCGCAAAACTTCCGGCCTGAAATTGTTGGGCGGGTTGGTGCGAATATTTTTTTCACCGGTAAAAATGTTCACGCAACGCTCCAGCGTCGCAAAAATCTGGTACGATTCGAATCGCAAAGAAGACGATGTGATGCCGAACACATGGTGGGCGCGGCTCGACAGTGGGATCACGTTGTTGGTCGTTCTCGCGCTCTTTTCTGAACCGATTTGGATCCATCATCTGCCAAAGTCATGGACGCCGACATCCACGCCCTTGGAGAAAATCCGATGGGTTACGCGTCTCTTCATTGATCATGTGGTGTTGATTATTTTTGCGCCGGTGGCGCTGGCGTTGCTGGTGAATCTGCTAAGGCAAAAACGCTTCACGGGCATCATCCAATCGGCGGTGTTGATTTATTTTTTCGGGTCGAACGCGTTGAAAGCGCTGCAGGTGGTGTTTGGGGCATGGTCGCAGATTTTTCATTGGCTGACGTGAATGAACAATTTAAATCAGCCACGGATGAAACACGGATTAAGGGGAAATTAAGTAGGAACTCACGAACTCAGGAAAACAGAGGGGTTTCCATTCATGAGTTCCTGAGTTCCTACTTCATTTGATCCTCCTCCGCGGGATTTTCCCATTCGGGATAGACTTCGGGCTTGAGCTGGCCGCGGCGGATGAGTTCCTGCAAATCGCGGATGATGGTGCGGCGGGCGACGCGAAATTCGCGCGCAAAGGCGGAAATGTTCGGCCGTTCCAAGGAATCGCCGATGGCTTCGCGGATTTTATTCTGGCGGCTGAGACGGTCCGTCGCGCGGCTGAAAAGTTCCTGAGCATCCACGCGGCGGCTGCGTTCGAGCGCCTCAAATTGCCGCACGACTTCGGTTTCGCCGCATTCATTCAGCGCCGTAGCGACGGTTTTTTTTAGCTCATGAATGTCCACCGGTTTGGGCAGGCAATAATGGGCGCGGCGCGGGCCTTGCAGCGCTCGGAATTGCTGATGCACTTCGAGCGCGCCGGAAACGATGATGATGGGAACGAACGGCAGCAGTTCCTTGAACTCGGGCAGGAAACTCAGGCCCAATTCGCCTTCGGACAAAACGTGGTCGAGAATGAGGATATGGGGAGTTTGCTTCGCAATGAGCGCAAGCGCCTGGCTGCCGTTGAGCACGCGGGCCAATTTATATTTGGACAACGCTTCCTCATAGATTTCGTATTGAAGATCGTCGTCCTCCACGATGAGAATTCTGGCAGTTTCCATATCGTTCCTGGGTTATTTGAGTTTATCGCTTTTTTCTTCTGAGTCCATGGGCAAATCCCGCACTGGCAAAATGAGGGTGAAAACGCTGCCCTGGCCTTGCATGGATTCGACGCCCAGCCCGGCGTCCATCTGGCGCGCCAATTCGTAAACCATCGAAAGGCCAAGTCCCGTTCCGCGTCGCGTGGAGAATGCCTTGGTCGTGAAAAACGGCTCGAAGATGCGCGGCATGATTTCTGGCGCGATGCCGGTGCCGAAATCTTTGACCGACACCATCACGTAGGAGGGCGCGGCGGCGGGTTTAAGCGCCAGGGTGGGTGGCAGACGGTCCGATTGCGCGGCGCTGAGGATGATTTGGCGGCGCTTTCCTGTCATCGCTTCGGCGGCGTTGAAGATGAAGTTCAACAAAATCTGCTGAATGAAATCTTTTGAAGCGGGAACTTCCGGCAAAGGATTGGCGGGAGTAAACTGGACTTCGACTTCGCGCAGAAAACGGTCGCCAAGCAACTTGATGGTTTCGGAGACGATGGAATTGATGTCGCACAAGGCGAGTTGATTGTCGGACGTGCGGCTGAAACCGAGCATGGCCTTCACAATGCCCGCGCCCTGTTCGACGACGGTCTTGATGCGTTCGGTGCGCGTGCGGATTTTGTCCTGGTCATCGAGATTAGTTTCGATGATCTGCGCCGAGCCCTTGATGATGGAGAGAATGTTGTTGAAATCGTGCGCGATACCGGCGGCAAGCGTGCCGAGCGCGTTCATTTTCTGGCTGTGAAATAATTCCTGGTTGGCGAGTTCGAGTTGTTTCGTGCGCAAGGCGACTTTCGCCTCCACTTCCGCATAACTGCGCACGAGCCGGCGATGACGATTGAATGCGAGCCCGGCGAAGAAAAGCGCGCCGCCCAGACCCGCCGCGGAAATCAGCAGCAATCGCGTTTCGAGATACCATGGCAGCGCGACGGCAAATTCCAGCCGCGCCGGTTTGGGGTCCACGTTCCAATTGCGGTCCATGCTGCGCACGTAAAAGGTGTGCTTGCCCGCGGGCAGGTCCAGGAAGGAGACGTTGCGTTGCTCCTGGTAGGGAGACCAATCCTGGCCATCGAGCCGATACGAATAAAGCAGGCGGTCTTCCGGCGTGTATTTCCATTTGTCCACAGCGTTGAAGGAGATGTTGACGATGGAACCTTCGCGCACCGTATTGTTGCGTTCGGCAAGATTTTGCACGTAAGTGCGCGGCGGGTCGGGATCGGATTCGGGATGATATTCACAAAGTCCACTTGCCGTTGCGGCCCAAAAATTGCCGCGATGGTCCTGAAAAACTTCGCGTACGGCGACGGTCGGCAAGCCTTCCTCGGTGCCATTGACCGTCCATGTGCCGTGAAAAAAGCGGTGCAGGCCGTTGTCGGAGGCGACCCACACGCTGCCGTCCTGCGCCTTGATCATGGCATTGACGTGCTCGAACCCCGCCCACAGCAACGTCCAGGTGTTGCCGTCAAATTCCCAAATTTTATCCTCGATGCCGCACCAAAGTTTTCCCTCGGCGATTTCCGCGATGCAGGCGATGTTGCCGGCTGCCGACTGGATTGAAGGCGTGAACGTCTGCCATTTTTTGTCGCGATAGCGCGTGATGCCTTTGCGCGTGCTGAGCCAAAAGCCGCCGTTTTGAGATGCGCAAAGCGCCTGCGGCTCGTTGCCCGCGCCCAATTCCGGTTGCGCGAAGGGCAACGGAGAAAAATCCGCGCCGTTGAACACGGCGAGTTTTGATGGTTCAGCCTTGTTATCGCCGCCTCCAGCCAGTTCGACGCATAACGCGCCGTCCTTGAGCAAGCCGAGCAGCCTGACGTCAGTTGCGTTGGGACTTTTGGCGAAATGAAAATTGCCGGTGACAGGATCGAACTGAAGCAGGCGATTTCCCGCTTCCATGGCGACGGTCCCGTTGGTGAGCGCGAATACGACCCGGATGTCGGAAACATTCGTGGCGATGTCCGCGGGAAACGGATAATTCGTCCAATGCTCGTTGTGCAGCAGGTTCAATCCGTTGAGGCTCGCGACCCAAAGACGGTCTTCGCGATCTTCGGCCATGGCATGGATGTATGAATTGAGTTGCGGAATGTCCGCGGGACTGCGCCAGCAAAATGGAGCGTAACGAAACAACCCGTCAGACGTTGCGACCCAGAAAACGCCATTGGTCTCCACCACCACATCGGAAAAATGTCGCGCGGGAATCGCATCGTCCACCTCGAAGCGTTGCGCGCCTTGCCTCAATTGGAGCAAGGCATTTTGCACGATGGCCCAGCACGTGCCGTC
>DASRBR010000452.1:0-4085 GCA_035653495.1 Verrucomicrobiia bacterium | reverse complement strand
CTTCGCTCCCATTGATTGACGCCGCCATCCAGGCGCAAATCGCACAATTGAACAAGGGCCGGCTGATTGAGACCGGCATTCCAGCGGATCATTATGTCCAAAATCCGCCCGTGATGGGCAATGGCCCTTGGGCGCCGTCGGGCGGAGATCGCAATATTTACCAGGTTGGCATCGTTTATCCACCCATTCACAATTACAATAACGGCGGAGCTCCTTTTGGCACCGGCCCTACGGTAATCACGCCACCACCCATAATAGTGAACAAGCCACCACCGCCTCCCCCACCTCCGCCGCCTCCACCACCAAGTTCGGGGGCCCCTTAGATCAATGCTCGTGCCATCCTTTGGAATTAAGGTCAGGCCAATGCAAATCCAAAATGAACCAAATCTGAAAACTATTTTGACCACCATGAGAGCAAACACTCATTTCATTTCGAATCGAAAATCCATCCTTCACACTCTCACTAACAAGCGAGCTTCTGCATTGATTTGCGCCGCTGTTGTTCTTGGATTGGGCTTTGGGAGCAATCATTGCCAGGCGCAAACGCCCGGCGCAGTTGACCAGGTCGAAAGCGTGCAGCAACGCCGTTCCATGCAGGAACAAGCGGAACTGCGCTATGACACCGGCGAAACCGCGCCCGAACTTTATCCCGGCGAATCGGAGGACATCGGGCCGCAATCTGTCCTCGCGGTAAAACGCCGCCGTACCCTGGTCGAAGGCAGCGCCGATATCCAATATTATTATACCGACAACGTATTTCTCGATCATACCGCCCGCATCCGCTCCGGCGTGATGGTGAGCACGGCTCAGGCCGAACTGGCGCCCACGCCCTTTAAAATCGGCAACAGCGAATTTGCCCCTTATGTCGGTTTTCGCCAGCAATGGTACGATTTTTTCCAATACCGCGGCCACAACCCGTCGCTCAAGGTCTATGATTTCAATGCGCAAACCGCGTTCATCGGGGAAGAATGGAGATGGAAACAGAACTGGCAGTTTGGCCTCGGTTTTGATTACACGCGGCTGCTGACCACTGAGAGTTATCGTCAATTTTACAGCGAGTATGTGCCGCGGTGGGATGCAACTTATTTCGTGCCAATCGGACAAAAACAACTGATCTCGCTTGGTTACCAGGGGTTCTATCATTTCACCCATGCCTCACAATTTCAGGTCCTGCCGCAAAGCGAGTTTTTCGACCGGTTCGACAACGCATTTCTGGCAAGTTTCAATTGGGCGCCGTGCGACCATGTGCTCGTGCAGCCTTATTACACCTTCCGCTACACACGTTTCACCAGGAGCATCCATCGCGACGATTACCTCAACTCTGTCGGCATCGCGGGTTACTATTATTTCTGCAAATATTTCAGCGCGCGCCTGTTCACGAGCTTTGACAATCGCCAATCCAACGTCACGCAGGCGCGGTATCATGAATACGCCGCCGGCGCGGGCGCAGATGTGACGTTCCGATTCTAAAACGGTTACAAGGTTACAATGTTACATGGTTACACGATGCTCGAAGGCCGACTTTTGTAACGATGTAACTTTGTAACAATGTAACCATGCAATCCGTACCAAACTGGTTTCCTTGGGCCGTGCTCTCGGCCTTTTTCGCCGGATTGACCGCGGTGCTGGCGAAGAAAGGAGTCGAGAACGTTGATTCCAACCTTGCCACGGCCATCCGCACCTGCGTGGTCATCGTTTTTACATGGCTGATGGTTTTCGTCGCCACACCACCCGAAGCGCGTTCGCTTTCGGCGCTTTCGCGGCGCACATGGATCTTCCTGACATTATCCGGGCTGGCGACAGGGCTGTCGTGGCTATGTTATTTCAAGGCGCTGCAACTTGGACCGGCTTCCCGGGTTGCGCCTGTGGACAAATTGAGCGTGGTGTTCGCCATCGCCCTTGCGGCGCTGTTGCTGCGCGAAAAATTGGGATGGGAGCAATGGGCCGGTGGCGCGTTGATCCTGATGGGCGCGCTGGTAATGGCGTGGAAGGGTTGAATAATACCCAATGACGAACTACCCAAGCACCCAAAGAACCCCCAAATCTCAAGCCCAAAACACCTGAGAAACTTCAAACCCATTTGGGTTTTTGACAGAATTTACAGAATGACCAGAATTAAAAACGGCGGCTGTTTCCAGCCGCCGTTGAAGCGTAAATCCGTGGTTGCTAAGCCGTCTGCGGCGCTTTATCGGATTCCTCGTGGGCCTTTTCGCCTGTGCCTTCAATATGCACCTGCTTGTAACCGCCTTTGGCCTTGAAGTAGAAGATCAAGATGAGGAAGAGCGTGGCCATCGTCGCGGGCAATGCGGCAGTCACTTGCAAAGCCATGCGGCCGCCGTGAAGATCGGCGTCATGCACCTGCTTTTCCTCGGGAGTGCGGGCATCCTGACTCTTGTCGCGAACGGCGGAGAGTTTGGTGCCATCCAACCCCTGGATTTCGGGGAAGAACAGGAACGAATTCTTTGAGTCCGACTTGAATTGGTCATAAACCGCCGGCGCCTGATGTTTGAGCGTTTGCGAGGCAAAGAAATCCTGCGTGTAACCGATACCCGGTCCGCCAAGCAACCCGGCCGAAAGCATCCCGATGCCGCCCATGCAACCGATAGTGATGGCGCCGCCTTTGGGGAAACGGTCGGAAACAACGCCAAGCAACGTCGGCCACAGGAACGTCTTGCCGCAGCCGTAGATCGTCGCGGCGATGACCAGGAAAAATGCGCTCTGCGCATGGCCGAGGCACGTCAGGCCGATGCAACTGCAACATGCGCCTGCGAACAATAATCCCAGCGGCGAAATCTTATGGACAATCGGCCCGGCGCAAAAACGCAGGATCGTCATGAGCGTTGAAGTGTAAACGAAAAGCAACAAACCTTTGGATGCGTTAGCCAGAATATTTCCGGTGATGTTGCCGATCCAGCTATCCGTGCCCAGTTCCACGTAGCCAAGCATTGCGTGGATGCACAAGAGCACGGCAAACAAGGCCGGGCCCAACTTGAATTTCATGATCGCGCTGATGCCAAGCCACAAAGCCGCGCCTGCAATGATGCCCAAAAATTGGGGCTGATGCAGTTGCTCGCATATCTGGCGAAACCAGATCGAGATAACGACGCAGATCACAAACGCGCCCAGCATTCCGACTTCTCCAAAACGTTCGCCAAACGGAACGCCGTGAGCCGTGGCTTCGGATTTCGGAAATCTCTGCCCAAGGCACATGGCGCCGTAAACAAGCACCGGCACTAGGAACGCGCACATGAGTATCTCCCAACGGATGTGTCCCGCCCAAAAATAAGCGATCAATCCACCGATAACGAGACCGGCGGGCCATCCGGCATGCAGAATGTTGAGGTAATGCGTGCGGTTTTTGGGGAACAATGTGGCTACCAACGGATTTGCGACCGCTTCGCATATTCCATTGCCGATGGCAAAAATGAACATTCCCCAGAACAAGCAGAGAAACGCCGCGTGCTTGGCGCCATCAGGATTTGTGGCGACCATCGAGTTATAAATAGGAGTCGCAGCGAGGGTTAAAATCGCGGATGACGTATGGGCGATGAATGCCGCAATCATGAGCCGGCCGTAACCGAGCCAGTCCGCGATGACTGCGCTTAAAAGGATGATGATGCCGAAGCCGGTGAGCCCGCCGCCCGTGATGAGGCCCAGGTCTGTGAGAGTGAAGCCGAACTGTTTTGCCCAATCACCCAGGATTCCGGCTCGTACGCTGAAGCCCACGCCCTCGGCGAGAATCGCCATGAAACCAACTCCAAGGAGACGTTTTGCGTTTGGTGCTATGCCATTGCCATTTTCCATATCGTGAATGTGTTTGAGGTTAACTGCGAAAATCGGGCAATTTTACGATCTCACCCCCGCGCATGGCCGATTCATGCGCGCAAATTCCTGCACAGGTCCAGTTGACGGACTGATAAACATCCGGGAACGACGGTCGTCCTTCCACGATGCTCATGATAAATTCATTCGCCAGGTGCGGATGCGAACCGCCATGTCCGCCGCCCTGGATGAACGACAGATGCGCGTGTTCGTCATCATACACGCCCTTGGTCGTGAAGCGTTGGATGGGCTCCGGCAACAGG
>DASRBR010000451.1:0-6344 GCA_035653495.1 Verrucomicrobiia bacterium | reverse complement strand
GAAGGTTGTCCCTTATGAAAGCGTCAAATCGCGGAAGAATGTGATGCAATTTTTCGGCGAGAAATACGGCGAAGTCGTTCGCGTGGTGCAGATCGGCGGGTTTGAGGGAGGATTCAACGGTTATTCGATGGAGCTTTGCGGCGGGACGCACACGCGGGCGACGGGCGAGATCGGCTTGTTCCGCATCGTGAGCGAATCGGCTGTCGCGGCGGGCGTGCGGCGCATCGAGGCGGTTGCGGGATTGGCGGCATATCAGGCGGCGCGGCAGGAGGCGGAATTGTTGCGCAGCGTCGCTGGTCGCGTGAACGCGCCGGTGGGCGAATTGGAAAAGAAAATCGAAGCGTTGCTCGCGCAGCAAAAGGAGCTGGAGAAAACGTTGCGCGCGGCGAACCAAAAGGAAGCGGCTGGCCGCGCGAAGGAGCTTTTGGCAAAGGCGGACACCAGCGGCGGCGTCCCAGCCATCATCGCGAACATTTCTGGCGAGGACGGCGATACGTTGCAGACGATTGCCGATGCGTTGAAAGGGCAATTCAAGGGCGTTGTCGTTTTGGGCGGAGCGGCGAATGGCGCGGTTGCGCTGGTCGCAGCGGTTTCCCCGGAGTTCACCTCGAAATTGCAGGCGGGAAAAATCATCCAGGCGATTGCGCCGATTGTCGGCGGCAAAGGCGGCGGCAAACCCGACAACGCGCGCGGCGGTGGCAAGGACGTCTCGAAGTTGGACGAATCGCTCGCCAAAGCGAAAGAGTTGGTCAAAATGTAAACCGCAGATGGACGGAGATTATTGTAATTGAGTTCGTGACAAAACTCGCGGGCAGATATCTAATCCGATTATGAAAAAACTCTCTTTGTGCGTGGCACTCGCCCTGTTCGCAGTTTCCTCTTCGGTGCTCGCGGGCAATAATCCGCCCGCCAAAACCAGCGCTGTCAAAAACACCGATTCCTGCTGCGACTCCAAGGATTGTTGCAGCCAAAAGAAAGCCGACAAAACCGCCAAATCTGCCTGCAGCAAGGGAATGCCGTCGCGTCATGTATTCATGAGCCCGAAAGCGGCGGCGAACGCCGGCAAATCCTGATTTCCGCGCCGGTTTCTTTCAGCGGTTTGTCGTCACATTCCATGCGCCAGGCATTCATCGCGCTTTTTTGTTTTTTGGCGGCATTGAATCCGTGCCGCGCGAACGAATCATCGCAGCCGGTCACGCTCAACACGCCGCGCAGTTTCCCGGCCATCTCAACCAGTGCGGAATGGCAGGCACGCGCAAAGCTCATTCGCGACCAGATCCTCGTCAGCGCCGGGCTTTGGCCGATGCCTGAAAAGCCGCCGCTTCATGCAAAAATCTTCGGCAAAATTTCGCGCGAAGGTTACAGCGTGGAAAAAGTTTATTTCCAGGCGTTGCCCGGATTTTACGTGGGAGGCAATCTTTATCGTCCGCTTGGCCGCGGTAAGGGACCGTTCCCGGCGGTGCTCGCGCCGCATGGTCATTGGGAAAATGGCCGGCTCGTGGACCAGAAGGACGCGAGTTATCCGGGGCTGTGCATCAATTTTGCGAAACAGGGAATCATCGCGTTCTCCTACGACATGGTGGGTTACAACGACACGCATTTCGCCGATTCCCCGACGAATGTGCCGTTCTACAAAAGACATCGCAGCTTCGAGACGAATGATCCCACGGCGTTGCTCTGGAGCGTTTCATTGATGGGGCTGCAAACGTGGGACAGTATCCGCGCGGTGGATTTTCTGGTTTCGCTGCCGGATGTTGACACGAACCGGCTCGGTTGCATGGGAGCCTCGGGCGGCGGCACGCAAACGATGTTGCTCGGCGAGATCGACGATCGCGTGCGCGCGCTGGCGCCGGTGGTCATGGTGAGCCACACGATGCAAGGCGGTTGCCTGTGCGAAAACATGCCGGGCTTGCGCGTGGAATTTTCGAACATGGAAATCGCCGCCGCAGCCGCGCCGCGTCCGCAGATCATGGTCGGCGCATCGGGCGATTGGACGAAAACGATGATGACGGTGGAGGGGCCGGCAGTCGCGCACATTTACGACTTGTTCAACGCGCCGGAAAATCTTCGTTACGTCCGCTTCGATTTTCCGCACAACTACAACCAGACCAGCCGCGAAGCTGTTTATCAATGGTTCGATCATGTGTTGCTCAACAAGCCCGACGCGCCGGTGAAGGAAGTTGCATTCCAAAAAGAGCCCGACGCCGACTTGCGCGTATTCCCCGACGGCAAATTGCCACCCGATGCGTTTACGCAACAGCAAGTCGTGGATTATTTGATCAAGATGCATCGGAAACAATTGGCAGCGATGGAGCCAAGAGACAAAAAGTCGTTAGAAAATTATAAGGAACTGATTCGTCCCGTGCTGGAACGGACGTTTCATTTGGATTATTCGAATCCTCGATTATCGTTGCCTCACTGCCACGATAAATTCTTTGTTAAAAAGGATGCATCTCATCCTGCATATCTCGGAACAGAAACGGGAATGCATTATCTCGATGACACAAACACCCTGATTGTCCTTAAATACCTTCTAGCAGAAACGAATTCGCCTCCACCATCAACCGTGGTTGTACTTGTTGACGAAAAAGGACCCGCTGCTTTTACGAACGACTCAGGTATGGCAAAAGGTCTGGCACTTGAACTTCTCAAAAAACATCTGCACGTTGCCATTTTGGAAAAATTTCCAATTGCTCCAAACGTTGATCAAACTTCCATTTTTTTTAGCACCTATAATCGAACGTGGTTGCAAACGGTCGTGCGCGAAATCGCTGCCGCACCTGATTTGGCTGAAGCGGATGACTCGAGTCCGGGTTATATCCCGCATGTGATCCTTTGTGGTACCGGTCGTGCGGGTCTTTGGTGTCTGCTCGCCGCACCAACTGTGGGTAATGGACCTATGGGTGGTGATGCAACTATAGGCGTTATCGCCGATTGCGATCAATTGGACGTTTCGAAAGACAAAACTTTTCTCGCGTCGGATTTGTTTTGTCCCGGCCTGCGCAACGTGGACACGTTCAACGGCGCATTGATCTTGGCCGCGCCGAATCCTCTCCTTTTATACAACACAGGCGGGCGCTTCCCAGCGGACGAACTCAAGAAAACTTATAAAATCCTCGGCGCTTCAAAAAATTTGCGCGTCGAAAAAAAGAAACTAACCGACGAACAAATCGCCGACTGGATTTCGAAACTATAAAGACACGAATTGCACGAATTAGCACCAATTGAAATGGGTTTTTGGGAATTCGTGACAATTAGTGTGAATTCGTGTCTTCCGCTCACTTCTCCCCTCCGGCAAGAATGGTTTCGAAATGCGGTTCTTCTTCTTCGCGGGCGACCACGCTGATTTCAATCTTCTTAAATCCGGCGGCTTCGAGCCAGTGATGCAAATCACTTTCGGCAAAACCAAGCCAGCGGTCGCCATACAATTCGTGCGCGCGCGCGAACTTATGCTTCATCAAATCGAGCAGCCATAACTGTCCGCCCGGTTTCAGAATTTTGTGAGCGGATTGGACGGCGCGCGCCGGTTCGGCAGCGTGATGCAACGCCTGGCTCAGAATGACCAAATCCACCGAGTTGGGCTCAATGGGCGGATTTTCCAGGTCGCCCAAACGAAACTCGAGGTTTTTGAGTCCGTTTTTTTTGGCCTTGTTCGCGCCGAACGTCACCATCTTTTCCGAGTTGTCCACCGCGATGACTTTTTTCGCGCGCCGCGCAAGCAGTTCGCTCAACAATCCTTCGCCGGAACCGAGGTCAGCCACGACCACCGGCGGCAAAATGCGCAGGAGCAAATGCCCGAACGCCTGCCATGAACGGCCCGGTCCGTAGCTGCGGTCGAACCGTCCGGCGACCTGGTTGAAATAAACCTGCGCCTGCTCGTTGCGCCGCGCGAGGATGCGCTTGAGATTGATCTGGTCGCTTTTGTATTCGGGCAATTCCCGCGCGCCGCGAATGGCAAGCTGGATGAACTCAAGCGCCGTCTTGTCCGCGTCGGGATTGAGCTTGTAAAAAGTGCGTTTGCCTTCACGCCGCGATTGCAGCAACGCTGCGTCCTGTAAAAGGCCAAGATGCGTGGAAATGCGCGACTGGCCCATGCGCGTGACTTCCTGCAATTCGTTGACCGAAAGCTCCTCGCGTTCGAGCAGCGCGATAATGCGCAACCGCGTCGGGTCCGACAGCGCGCGGAGGGATTTTAATGTGGAAGACATAGGTTAGGTGATTTATTTCCGAATCCTCTTACGCCGCTTTGCCTTGCAATTTTTCACCAGTTTCCGGATGGCCATTCGCATCAAGCGATCTGTCCACCCATCCGGAAACGTGGCCAAATCAGGGGAAACGCAGTCAACAGTAAACCCGTGCGTTTCAGAAAATCGGGATCTCGGTCCAAGTTTAGCAGTGATAAGCTTTACCGCTTGATAGTTGTGTTTTGGATAAATATCCAATTCCAATGAAACCAAACAACTCTTTGGAGGATTTTTAAGCAGACCCAAAATTGCCTGACTGCCAAAAACAAAGAATTCCCTTTCTCGCGCAATCTTGCCGGCAAGGCTCAGTGCCTTTTCCAGCTCACTCCGGTTCATATTGGTTTAAAAACCACGATCGTTCCTTGTCCGTCAAGATGCCGACGAATGGATCGCTTTGCCGCAAACGCTGACCCTCTTCGTTGTCCTGGGTCAAAATCTCAAGCACACGTTCGTCCGCGTTGCGCGCCAAAATGTCCTCCCATTCTTTTAATGCCCGGGGCCAAGGGCGGCGAATTCTTTTCCACCTCCGCAGATTTTTCCGAGCGATTTCCATAAGTTTCGGTTTTTCGCGGATTTTTTCCGCGATGCGCCTGGTCATGGCAAGATTGCATGCATCAAGCCATTGATGACTATGACGATAAAGCCGATGATTCCGTATCGAATTAAGTCTCCGGGCGCTCCGCTTTGAAATTTCCATCATTTTCACGGCTTTATGAAAATACCAGTTGACGAACTGGAAAACAAATGTATCATCCTATCCTGATACGTCAATATGATACATTGAACAGCCGAAAACCTTCATTCAAATGAGCAAAAATTTTATTTTCTCTTCCGAGTCCGTCGGCGAGGGCCATCCGGACAAAGTCTGCGACACGATCTCCGATGCGGTCCTCGACGCCTGTCTCGCGCAAGACCCGCGCAGCCGCGTCGCCTGCGAAACGTACGCCAAGAGCAACCTCGTGGTGGTCGGCGGCGAAATCACCACCAAGGCGAAGCTCGATTTCAACGCCATCGCCCGCCAGGCAATCCGCGACATCGGTTACACGCATGATGATGACGTTTTCCATGCGGACAAGGTGCTCATCTTGAATGCCATCACCTCGCAAAGCCCGGACATCGCCCAGGGCGTTGACGCGAAGGCTGCCGACGGCAAGGACACGGCCGAGCAAGGCGCCGGCGACCAGGGATTGATGTTCGGTTACGCCTGCAACGAAACGCCGGAATTGATGCCCGCGCCGATCATGTATGCGCATTTGCTTGGACGCGAACTGACCCGCATCCGCAAATCCGGCAGGGTCGAATGGCTTCGTCCCGATGCCAAGAGCCAGGTCTCCGTTCAATATGTGGACGACCAGCCGGTGCGCATCACCAACGTTGTCGTGTCCACGCAACATTCGCAGGACGTGAAGCACAAGGAGATCAAGGATTTCATCATCAAGGAAGTCATCAAAAAAGTTTTGCCGGGCCACATGCTCGACAAGAAAACGCAATATCTCATCAACCCAACGGGGCGCTTCGTCGTCGGCGGGCCGCAGGGCGACACTGGCTTGACCGGTCGCAAGATCATCGTGGACACTTACGGCGGCATGGGCCGTCACGGCGGCGGCGCATTCAGCGGCAAGGACCCTTCGAAGGTTGATCGCAGCGCGGCTTACATGGGCCGTTACGTCGCCAAGAACATTGTCGCTTCCGGTATCGCGACCAGCGCGGAAATCCAGTTTGCCTACGCCATCGGTCATCCCGATCCCGTTTCCGTTTGCGTCAACACGTTCGGCACCGGCCTGGTGAGCGACGAAGCCATCGAAAAGGCCGTGCAGGAAGTTTTCAGTTTCAAACCCGCAGCAATCATCAAGCAACTCAACTTGCTGCGTCCCATTTATTCCAAGACGACCAATTACGGTCACTTCGGCAAGGTGGATGACGTCAACAGCATCACCTGGGAACGCACCGACAAGGCCGCGGCGTTGAAAAGGGCCGTCAAGTAAACGGTTACATGGTTAAAAAGGTTACAAGGTTAAATGGATACGACCACGCGTCATCGTAAGAATGTAACCATGTAACTTTTGTAACGATTTAACAAATTAACGAACAAAATCATGC
>DASRBR010000450.1:0-12415 GCA_035653495.1 Verrucomicrobiia bacterium | reverse complement strand
TCGGCAAACTGCCGGGCATCGGTCCACGTTCAGCGGAACGCATCGCCTTGCATTTGGTCCAAAGCGACGCTGCCGAGGTGAAGCAATTGGCGCAGACGCTGCTCACCGCTCGTGAACGCATCCGCACCTGCTCGATCTGCGGCGCGTTGACGGAACAGGAGCCTTGCGCTATCTGCTCTGATGCGCGACGCGACAGCGCGTTGATTTGCGTGGTCGAACGCGCCGTGGACATCCTCACCATCGAAAAATCCGGCACGTTCCGCGGCAAATATCATGTGCTCGGCGGAAAGATTTCGCCCTTGAATGGCGTCGGGCCGGAAGATTTGCGGATTGCGGAATTGGAATCGCGCGTTGGCAAAGAACCGGTGAACGAAATTGTCATCGCGCTCGGCACGGACGTGGAAGGCGACGCAACGAGCAATTACCTGGCGAAACGGCTCGCAAAACCAGGGCTGCGCGTTACGCGCATCGCGCACGGTTTGCCCGCCGGCAGTGGATTGGAATTTGCGGATGAATTGACGCTGAGCCACGCGCTGGCCGGGCGAAGGGAGATGTAGGGATTTTCAATTTGCGATTTGCGATTTACGATTCTTTCCAACATGACTGCACCGGAAATTGTTGTTTTCGATTTGGGAAAAGTGCTGGTGGATTTCGATTACATGCGCGCGGCGCGGGCCATCGCAGCGCATGGCACCGTAAGTCCTGAAGCCATCAATCAGCTCATCAATCAATCTCCCCTGCTCACACGATATGAACTTGGGAAAATGAGCGACAAGGAATTCTTCAATGAAGTCCGCCTGGCAACCGGTTTCCAAGGCGACTTCGAAGAGTTTGCCCCGTTGTTCGGCGACATCTTTTCCGCCATGCCACCGATGATTGAGCTGCACGCTCAATTGCAAAAGAGCGGCATACCAACTTACGTTTTTTCGAATACCAATGGACTCGCAGTCGCTCACATTCGGCGGACGTTCCCGTTCTTCAGCCTATTCGATGATTACATCTTTTCCTTCGAGCATGGCGTGATGAAACCGGACGCGGGATTGTATGAAGTGGTCGAGCGCAAATCGAAACGGCGCGGCGAACAAATTCTTTATATTGACGACCGGCCGGAAAATGTCGCTGCCGGCGCGGCGCGCGGCTGGCGGGTGATTCTGCAGGAATCGCCGGAGAAGACCATCGAGGAGATCGGCAAAATGGGACTGCTGGAACGGAACCAGCAATGACGAACCAACCTTTATATTTTCTTCGGATCCAATGTACCACTGTCGCCGAAAAGTTGATGAACCGGATAATCGGGATCGCCGAGGAAAAGCAATCGTTCGGCCATGTTGTTCAACGCGAGGCGTGTGGTCTGAAAGCGCTCAGCCAAGGTTCGCAGCACGTTTTCGAGGTTATAACGTTGGGCCAGCCGATGTTCACCGGCAATGCGATAATGCGTCTGGCCCAATTGTTCGTAGTAGCGCAAATCAGGAAAGCCGCGCGTTTCAGCGCGAGCGCGGATGCGGTCAGGAAAAACTCCCGCGAGAAAAAGTGAATGGTTCCCGATGTGCAATCGAAGCTGAAAACTTGTGCGGTCATCCGCCGTTTGGAGCGCCGAAATGATTTCAAAGAAATAGTCCAATGGATTGTTTTGACCAGGAAGGATACAAGTCGACCGTTTGGCTTCGGAGAAAGCGGACAGCACTTCGGCCACGTAATCAGCCACCGAACGATCGTCAATATCGGAGCGTTTGAAGACGTGACGCACCAGAACGTAAAAGTAAAAACGCGACGAGACTTGCAGGCAGCCGCGATGTTCGAGCAGAGCGTGGAAGAGGGCTTCGTCATCGAGAATCAAATCGCGCGAATCCTCGTCGGCCAGCAATTTCACCAGGCAATCGGCCGTGCCGAGCTTGCGGCCGAGGACCGAGACAATGAAGTCAATGTCCGGCGCGGTGAACTGAATCCGGCAATTGGGCTGAATCAGCTTCATTGTTCTTTCCCAAAGATATACACACAGTTTTTCTGTACGCAATCCCTGCAACCCATCCCCTGCCTCAGGGGATCCGGCTGTATGATTAGCATAAACAGTTCCAACCAAAGCCCGCCTGACAGAGCCTTTTAATGAGATTAGATTGCTGCAACTTGCAAAATCAAGAGTCATCAAGCGCAACCGCCCAGCCGCAGTTCACATGCATCCCTGTCCGTTCCCGCCGTCAGGCAATGGACTGGAGCCTCGTCCTGGCAAGTCAGGGCATTGAAACCACAATTGAACCGCCGGGTGAAGAACACGGGTGGATGTTGCTGGTCGCCTGTAAAGACTCGGAACGCGCGTTTCAAAATCTGCGCCAATATCGAGTGGAGAATCGGGGCTGGCCGTGGTTGCGGCCATTGTCCCGAAATTGGGGATTTGAGTGGAGCAGCATCGGTTGGGCGCTTGTGATGATTCTGTTTTATTGGCTGAGCAGCATCTTCCCACAGGTTTTCAATGGCGGAATCATGGACAGCACCAAGGTCATTTCTGGGCAATGGTGGCGTGTATTCACGGCGATGTCGCTCCATGCCGACATCGCGCATTTGGCGACAAATCTGACCATCGGCATCCTATTGGTTGGCCTTGCGATGGGACGCTACCAGGCGGGTACGGGATTGTTCGCGGCGTATCTCGCAGGCGCATTTGGGAACTTGCTTTCGCTGCTCGTGAACGTCCGGCCCTTTCGAGGGCTGGGCGCATCAGGAATGATCATGGGCGCGCTCGGATTGCTCGCAGCGCAATCCTTTGCCCACCTTGGGCGCAGCCGGCCTCCGGTGAAGCATCTATTTGCGGGTGTTGCGGCGGGATTCATGCTGTTTGTGTTGTTCGGACTTTCGCCGGGCACCGATATCGCGGCTCATGTGGGAGGATTCATCGGCGGGTTGTTGATTGGCGCGATCTGGGTTTTGCTTCCGGACAATTTTCGGGAAAGTCCCAAAACGAATATCGGGAGCGGCGCGGTGCTGCTGGCCTTGGTTGTTTGGACATGGGGCATGGCCCTCCATAAGTAGCGGTTGAGACCTGCTTGCGCTTTATGTCCCAGCCTTGCAATATGCTTCGCCATTCGGTACTAACTCTGCGCATGAAGCCGATTGCTGGCTTGGCTTTGTTGACATTGTTGCTCGCGGCAGTTTCTGCAAGGGTCCGCGCAGGGGTGGAGTCTGCCGATGTCACGCTCGATTACGTTGCCAAAAAAGCCCTTGCCCGCGCAGGCGCTCCCTTTCACTCACCGAAAGCAGACCTGCCGGATGTCCTTCGCGCCGATAAACTCGATTACGATCATTATCGCGAAATCCGTTTTCGCCGCGACCAGGCGCTTTGGGCGTCGGAGAAACTCCCGTTCGAGATTGAGTTCTTTCATCCGGGCTACCTTTACCAGGAACCGGTGCACATCAATGAATTTTCGCCCAATTACGTCCAGGCAATCCGCTTCGTCCAGGACTTTTTCGATTACGGCAAGTTGCACATCAAAAACCAAATCCCGGCGAACACGGGTTACGCCGGATTCCGCGTGCTTTATCCCTTGAATGAAACCAACCGCTGGGATGAATTGGGCGCATTCCTGGGCGCGAGTTATTTTCGGCTGCTCGGCAAAGACCAGCATTACGGCCAATCCGCGCGCGGTCTGGCGCTGGATTGTGGCGAATCCGATCGCCCCGAAGAATTTCCCATTTTCACCGATTGGTGGTTGGGCAAACCGCAGCACGGCGATAAAATCCTGCATCTGTTTGCCATACTGGACAGCGTGAGTTGCACGGGCGCGTATGAATTCCACATCCAGCCGGGCGAAACGACCATTGTTGACATCGAAGCCATCCTTTTTCTGCGCGAAGCGGACAAGGTCCACGCCGCTGACCCGCAAAAGAAACCGTTGGCAACCATTGGCATCGCGCCTCTGACGAGCATGTTTTGGTTCGGCAAAAATTCCGAACGCAAGTTTGATGATTATCGTCCCGAAGTGCATGACTGCGACGGCCTCCTGATTCGCATGGACAATGGCGAGACGCTTTGGCGTCCGCTCGATAACCCCGCCACCTTGCGTCATCAACGTTTCAGCGCAAAGAACATCAAAGGGTTTGGCTTGCTGCAACGCGAACGCGATTTCAGCTGTTACCAGGACTTGTTCAATCCTTACCAGCTCGTACCTAGCGTATGGGTTGAACCCAAAGGCCATTGGGGCGAGGGTGACCTGCATCTCGTCGAGTTAAGCACGCACTACGAAGGATTGGATAACATCGTTGCCTTTTGGGAACCGCGGGCCAAACCAGCGCCCCTGCAACCCTATCATATTGGCTACACGCTTTATTGGACGCGTGAAACTGACCGCAAATTATCAACGAACAAGGTGATCGCCACGCGCGTCGGCGCCGATTCGCGCAATCCGCAACAACATTTATTTGTGGTGGATTTCGCCGGACCGAAATTGTCTGACCTGCCTGAGGGAACCGCCCCAGAGGCCATTCCTAATTGCAGCGATAACGGGACCATCGTGGAGAACCAAATCTTTCGGATGCCTGACACAAACGGCGTGTGGCGCGTCGTGCTTAAAATGGAACCAAAACCGGGGAATTCGAACCCAGTTGACATCCGGTGCACGCTCAAGAAAGGTGATGAGGTGTTGACTGAAACATGGACTTATCACTGGAGCCCGCCCTGACGTCCGCGAGCGATGGCGCTGACCAACCCGGCCGCATGGCTGGCCGCTCGCTTGAGGAATGGAATGCTGCCTATGCCAAGGTGGAGAGCTACTTTCACGCCTTGCGCGTCCGCAATCGTGTGCTGCTTGGCCGTCTTGTAATCCACGTCCTCAAACGCGCCATGCGCCGCGCGCCCCAAGAACCCGAACACTCAGCCACAGAGTTGGCCGCTGAAGAAATGGACCGTGTCGTTACCGAATGGTTCGGGGAGGTCCTGCAGGAAACGCCTACAGGCACCGATCAAATGCTTTCCACGCGAGGGCGATTGGCCCTGTTGCTGGCCGACATGCCGGGGAAATGGCAGGACCAGTTCCTGCGTCCGGGGCCTTGGCCACAGGAATTCGTCAGCTCAATGCGCCGCGCTTATATCCAGGCCGGGCCGGATTTCCAGCTTTCCCAGATGACGCCGCGTCCGCTGCATCTGGGACCGTTCACCACGTTGACCAATTTCACTCGTCTGCCCTATGCGAAAATGCTCCTCACCTGGATCGCATTTGCGGTTGGAATGGGCCTGATTTTTGTCCTCACGCGAATTTTCGTCTACACGCACACGCACAGCTGAGTTATGGAGACAACCACCATGGACCCACCCGCCGCACGCGCCGAGCAAAAGCGCCCGCAAATCCAGCGGGTTCGCCGTGCGCGATTCGGTGGCGGATTGCGCGTTTTCATCTTTTTTTCCAGCGCAGTGCTGCTCACAGGTTTTGTGTCCATGCTTTTTGCCGATTTGCTATGGCGCACTGGCTGGTCAACTTCACGGACTTTTTTGCTCGAACTCTTTGTGCTTCTCTTCTTTTTTTCGACCATCGGCTGCATGAATGCCGTTTTCGGTTTCATGCTCCGCCGGTTCGGCTATACACAACCCATTGAAAACCTTGCGGAGTATCGCTCGAAAAATATCGAATGCACCAGTACGGCCATCATCTTCCCCGTTTATAACGAGGAAGTGTTGCGCGTTTTTGAAGGGCTGCGCTCCACCTATAAATCACTGGAAAAGTCTGGCCAATTGGAGCGTTTTGACTTCTTTATCCTGAGCGATTCCACGAATCCGGACAAATGGGTCGAGGAAGAACGGCGCTGGCATGACGTCATTCGCGAATTGGGCGCTCTGGGGCGGATATATTATCGGCGCCGGGTGACAAACGAGGGAAAGAAAAGCGGCAACATCCGCGACTTTCTCAACACATGGGGACGACGCTACCGTTATTTCATCGTATGCGATGCGGATAGTGTCATGCGCGGCCAGACCATAGTAGATCTGGTAAAGATGATGGAGACGAACCCAGCAGTCGGTTTGATCCAAACAGTGCCCGCCTTGGTGAATGCCGAATCGCTGTTCGGGCGGATTCAGCAATTCGCGAACCGCTTGTATACGCCGGTATTCATCGCCGGATTGAATTTCTGGTCGCAAGGCTCGGGAAATTATTGGGGTCACAACGCCATAATCCGGACAGAACCGTTCATGCAATATTGCGACCTGCCGCAATTACCGGGACGAAAACCGTTCGGCGGACAAATCCTGAGTCATGATTTCGTTGAGGCAGCACTGCTGCTTCGCGCAAACTGGGAAGTCTGGCTTGCCGGCGAACTCGAGGGCAGCTATGAGGAAGCGCCACAAGGCCTGATTGAAAACGCACAACGCGACCGCCGCTGGTGCCAGGGCAATCTTCAACACGGATTGGTGCTCTTCGCGCGGGGCCTGCGCGGCCTAAGCCGCCTGCACCTGATTCAGGGCATCTTCGGATATCTCGCCGGACCGCTTTGGTTCCTGTTTCTCATCACGTTTAGTTGGATGTGGATCATCCAACGATTTAGTGATCTCTCGATCATCACTGTCCATAGTTGGATGGCGCATCTCAACCTCACCGGCAGCGAACACGCGCTGCTGATTTTTCTCATTTGTGTGGGAGTGCTGTTGCTGCCGAAAGTGCTTGCATTGGTTGACGTCGCCTTTGACCGACAACGTCGTCGCAGCTTCGGCGGGTTGCCCCTTCTGACAGCAAGCACGGTCGTGGAAACCGCTTTCTCGACACTGCACGCGCCATTGCAAATGCTCTGGCACACGCGATTCGTATTCACCATTCTTTTAGGCATTGGCGTGCGTTGGGAACCGCAGAAACGAAAAGCAGACGGCACCGCGTGGTCTTACGCATTGCGACGGCATTGGGGACACACATTAGTGGGCATGGTGTGGAGCGGGTTGATCTGGTGGCTTGCGCCTTCAATGTTCTGGTGGTTTGCGCCGGTGTTCGCCGGAATGGTGCTGTCCATACCGTTAAGCGTCTGGACAAGCCGCAGCAGTTGGGGTGCGCGCGCGCGTTCGATGGGACTTTTCCTGACGCCTGAGGAAACTTCGCCTACACCGGAATTGGATACCTTGCGCGTCCGTTTGGCAACGATTGCCACGGCCAATGAATGGACCCAACTTCCGCACGACGCGGGCCTCACCGAGGTCATACTGGATCCTTACGTGAATGCCATTCACGTTTCCATGTTGCGAGAGAAAAAGTTGAACCCAAATTACGCCGAAGCTCTGGCACAGTTGGGAACTGGCCGCCCGGAAGTCCGTGCGTTGGGTGAAAAACTGCTGACTGAAGGCCCGGATTCTTTGCAACCGCGGGAACGGATGCTCGTCATGTCCGATGCTGAAACCATGTCATGGCTTCATCGACAGGCATGGCTGCGTCCCGGCGAAACGTTGGCGCCCTGGTGGAGTTCTGCCATTCGGCAGTACGCGCGCTGAAGACCCTTCCGGCCGACATGCCAGGGGGGAGGGGGGTGTTTTTTGGCGGGTTAAAGCGGGTCTAAGTGGTTTTAAGCGGGTTTTCAAGTACTTACAACTTTCAACTGGCTCAGCGGTAGGGACGCGCTGCTGCGCGTCCGCTGTCCCGCAACTGAAAAACGTAAATTTTTCAGCTTCCTCGCGAGAAACTGGGAAAGCACATTCACCACCCAGGCGCAAAGCAGACCAGGGCGGCAAAAGCCTTCGCCAGTTCCAACCTGGAACCTTCACCATGTTCCCCGTGGCGGAACTAACCAAACCCAGCGCTTTACGCTGGCATGTCAAAGAACGTCGCGAACGATAAACGTTCACGCGTCCGCCCTGATTCAAAGGAGGGGCGGACATCCTCCTCGCGATATGGAGAATAGCGCGCCTTGGATTCCGTAAAGCACTTTTTATCAGTATATCTGCAACAAGAACAGACCCCAGGGTTTTTTTACGGATCCGCTCGTCACCTTGGCCCATGCGAAAGATCTTGAACTGCCCTTAAGACTAGAGAGTTCGGATTGCGCGGAAAGGATGGGGAACCGTTAGGGAATGTTCTGCGATGAAGGGGAAGTCTTACCGGTCTGCCATTGGTCCTGATTATGGGCCGTTAAGAATTAAATGGTCGGGACGGTGAGATTTGAACTCACGACCTTCTGAACCCCATTCAGACGCGCTACCAAGCTACGCTACGTCCCGAACCATTCCGCCTCTTGCGAGGGCAGACGAAAATATTATGGCGCTCAGGCCGGAATTCAACAACTATTCCGCTCGCTTCTTGGAAATCGTATGCGTGGCCTGCCCGTAAAATACTTCCGCCGCTTCCATGATGGTCTCGGAAAGGGTCGGATGCGGATGCACACATAACGCCAAATCCTTCACGGTCGCGCCCATCTCGACTGCCACCACGCCTTCAGCAATCAATTCCCCTGCGCCATGGCCAACGATACCGACGCCCAAGATGCGTTCGGTTTCCGGGTCAATGATGAGCTTGGTCAAACCGTCGGGACGATCGAACGTCATCGCGCGACCAGACGCGCCCCATGGGAATTTTGCGACTTCGATTTCGCGGCCCTGCGCCTTCGCCTCGGCTTCCGTCAATCCGCACCACGCCACTTCAGGATCGGTGAAAACTACCGCGGGAATCACGAATTTTTCCGGTGCACTGGATTCACCCGTAATCGATTCAACTGCGATGCGCCCTTCGCGAAATGCCTTGTGTGCGAGCAAAATTCCGCCGGCGATGTCCCCTATCGCATAAATGTGCTCATCCGAAGTGCGTTGGTGTGCGTCCACCTTGATGAATCCTTTTTCATCCAGCGTGACTTTCGTGTTTTCAAGGCCGATGTCGCTGCCGTTGGGCACGCGACCGACGGCCACCAGCACGCGATCGTATAATTCCTCGATTTTCTTCCCGTCCAATTCCATCGCGACCTTGATCTGCTTGCCGCTCGTGGACATCTTGAGCACCTTCGCCTTGAGCCGCACTTCCTTGAAAGCCTTCTTCGCGTAAGCCATCACTGGCCGCGCCAAATCAGGATCGGCACCTAACAAAATGGAATCCAACGCCTCGACCAGCACCACTTTGCTGCCAAGCGTGGCATAAACCGTTCCCAACTCCATCCCGATGTAACCGCCGCCGACGACGAGCAGGTTTTCGGGAATGTCTTCGGTTTCCAGCGCCTCGGTTGAAGTCATGATGCGCGGATTGCCCAAATCGAATGCTTTGGGCATTGCGGGTTTCGAGCCGGTCGCGACGATGGCATGGTCGTACGTGATGAATTGCTGGCCCTGCTCGGTTTCAACGCGCAAGCTTTGGGAACCTTCGAAATAGCCCCGACCATAAATCACCTGCACACCACGTTTCTGCGCAAGCATGGCGATGCCTCCGCAAAGTTTCTGCACGATGGATTCCTTCCATGCGCGCAACTTCGCAACGTCCACCTTCGGAGGTTCGAAGAAAATGCCACGACGCGCCGATTCGTGCGCGTCGGAAATCGTATGCGCGACGTTTAGCAACGCCTTTGAAGGAATGCAGCCGCGATTCAGGCAAACGCCGCCAAGCCGTTGGTCCTTTTCCACCATCACGACTTTTTTACCCAAATCAGCAGCATAAAAAGCTGCCGTGTAACCACCCGGTCCGCCGCCCACAACAACAATTTCAGTCTTTATTGGTTCCATGTGTAAAAAGATTAGGAGTATTGGAGTGGTGGAGTATTGGAGCGGTGGATCGGAGATCCGTAAGCAACATTGCTTTCCTTTACAATCAGACTGTCAATCCAATCACCGTCCAATTGTTTTCTTTCCAAACTTTCCACCAATTTTAACAAGCCATTTTCAAGCCTGTAAGCCAAAGTATTCAACTTATCAAAATCCTGGGCGCTTAGCTGTCCAGCGTTTCTGTAGGCCCACAAACCGGAAACCGATTCACCTAGGGATGCAAGTGAGATATTAAGAAAATACAGGTATTCCCGCAAAGAACGGCGGCAATAGCCTTCGGCAATGTTCCGATGGACTGAATCGGCCGACGCAATGGCCTGTGACGCAACGCGCTTCAACTCGTACGGAAACGCTCTGAAAACCGGACAGTTCAACGTATAATATTCAACGGCATCTCCCCATACCCGCAACTGCTGATAACCGCGATTTTTATTCTTATATTCCATTTCCATTACTCCGCCACTCCATTACGCCATCACTCCGTTCTTCACATCCTTCTCTTCAAAATTCTCAATCGCTTGCAACAGGTCCACCGTGAATCGTGCCGCCGTGCCGCCATCAATCAAACGATGGTCATACGAAAGCCCAATCGGCAGCATCATCCGGGGTTCGATTTTGTCTTTTCTGGCCATCGGTTTGATCGCCCCTTTGCCAAGACCCAAAATCGCCACTTCCGGCTGGTTCACGATGGGCGTGAAATGCGCTCCGCCAATGCCGCCCTGGTTGGAAATGGTGAAGGTCCCGCCCTTCAGGTCGTCAGGCGAAACTTTCCGGTCACGCGCTTTCTTGGCGAGGTCTTCAAGATCTTTGGAGATTTGCACCAGGTTTTTTTTGTCCACGTCGCGGATCACCGGCACGATCAAACCGGCTTCAGTATCCACGGCGATGCCGATGTGGTAATATTCCTTGTAAACAATTTCCTCCGCTACTTCATCAAGGCTCGAATTGAAAATGGGGTGCTTCTTAAGCGCGGCAATCACTGCTTTCAGCACGAACGAAGTGACTGTCAATCGTGCGCCCTGCTTCTCGTAAGCGGCCACGTACTTTTTGCGCAAGTCGAGCACGGTCGTGAGGTCCGCTTCATCAAACTGCGTGACGTGCGGGACCGTATTCCAATTTTCCACCATGCGCCGCGCGATGACTTTGCGCAGGCTCGACATCGGTTTTTTGGAAATCTCGCCCCATTTCGAAAAGTCAATCTGCTTTGGCGCAGGTTTTGCCGCGCCGGGGGCTGCTCCGGTTTTCGGCGCTTGCGCCTGACGTATCAATCGTTGGATGTACGCGCGCACGTCGGACATCACGATGCGTCCGCCGCGTTCGCTGCCGCGAATCTTTGTCAAATCAATGCCCAACTCGCTTGCGAGTCTGCGGATGGAAGGCGCTGCGGCAACAGCTCCATTCGATTGTTCGACCTCTTCGAGATTTTCCTCGGCTGGCTGTTCTTTCGGCTCTTCTTCGACCGGCTGTGGCGCTCGCGCTTTTGGCGTCGGCTTTGCCTCGAGGCGGGCAGCGGATTTGGCAGCTGAAGCGGCGGATGGCCCGCCTCCATCGGTTAGTGTGACAATCCGTGCGCCGACGCTGATCTTGTCACCATTTTTTACGTGGATTTTCGAAATTACCCCGGCGGCGGTTGAAGGAATGCTTGCAACGGCTTTTTCATTCTCAAGTTCGAGCAAGGGTTGGTCTTTCTCGATCTTGTCACCTTCTTTCACAAACACGTTGACCACGGTGCCGCTGTCGGCCCCTTCGCCAAGGTTGGGCAGTTTTACGTCCATAATTGTTCTGATTAAAAATCTGTGGCTGAATTACCCGGAAGATCCTAAAGAATCACCGCGTGCGCCTTTTCCGGGTCCACATTTAAGTCTTTGATTGCCTGTCCGACAATCTTCTTTTCGAGGGCACCCTTTTCGGCAAGAGCATAGAGGGTGGCGATGACAGTTAATTCCGCGTCCACTTCGAAAAACCGGCGCAAGTTCGGGCGCGTGTCGCTGCGGCCAAATCCATCGGTGCCCAATGTCATCAAACCACCGGGGACCCATGGTCCAATCTGGTCGGCAACCATCTTCATGTTGTCGGAAACCGCGACAAACGGCCCCTGTTCATTCGCGAGCAACGTTTCGAGGTACGATTTGCGCGGCGTCTGCGTCGGATGCAGCATGTTCCAGCGGCGCGCGGCCAGCGCCTCATTGCGCAGTGATTTGTAACTGGTAGCGCTCCAGACATCGGCGGCAACGCCATATTTTTCAGCAAGGATGGTCTGTGCGCGCAAAGCGGAATTGATGATCGGCCCGCTGCCAAAGATTTGTGCGCGCAACTTTGATTTTTCCAGCGAAGGTTTGAATTTGTACAAACCTTTCAAAATGCCTTCGCGGCAGCCGTCCGGCATCTGCGGCATCGAATATTTTTCGTTGTAAAGCGTTAGGTAATAGAAAAGCTCCTCGCCTTTCTCGTACATGCGATGCAAACCCTCAGCAATGATGACCGCGACTTCGAATCCGAATGCCGGATCGTAGGTGAGCAACGAGGGAATCGAAGTGGCTGTGAGCAAACTATGACCGTCCTGGTGTTGCAGGCCTTCGCCGTTCAACGTCGTGCGGCCATAAGTCGCGCCGAGCAAAAAGCCTTTGGCCTTGATGTCTCCTGCCAGCCACATCAAATCGCCGATGCGCTGAAAGCCGAACATCGAGTAATACATGTAGAACGGAATTGTCGGCAGGC
>DASRBR010000449.1:0-3338 GCA_035653495.1 Verrucomicrobiia bacterium | reverse complement strand
GCAATGAAACTAAAATACTCATGCACCATATGCCCTACTCTCGCAAACGCGCCCAGCCCGAAAAAATAGTAACCCAGCGTGATCAATGCCAGCGCAAAAACAGGTTTAGCGTAATGCCGGAGCCACCATTTAGGAAAAAGCAGCGGTCCCAGGGCGATTGCCGCCAGCAGAACGCCAAACGGCAGGATCATCCATGGATTCACGGTTGGCGGATTCGCGCTCATCGGCGCAAAGGCTAGGTTTGCCCAAATTAAGGGTCAAACAGAATCAAAGCTCCGCGAATGAACAAAAAGCGTAACGGCTCCTCACCGGATCATTCGGCGTGAACGAGACGAGGGCAAAGTGTTGCATCCGCGCGCTCGCGCACGCATAACGCAACAATCATTTGCCGTCGTCCATTGAGTTCGCCCAATCGTCTGCCGTTTCAGCAGGGCACATGACGGTGAGGAGCCGTTTGCACGGGCGATGCATCGCTGGCGCAAACGACTCCCCAACGCGAGTTGTTCCCAAGTTGATGCACGAACTTTTCATGCGGCTTTGAGCAACAGGTTTCGGCTGCGTTGGCGAACACCTTGCTGGCGCTCATATTGCAGCAATGCCGCGCGGGCTTTTTCCTCGAGCAACGCGGGGAAAACCAGCAACGGGAATTGTGTCAGCCATGCCAGCGCGGCGGCATCATTGGCCGCGCGCCGGAGAAGCACATTCTGTCCCGCTCCCGCAGCGTGTTCCAAAAGCTGCCGGAGCAGGCGCTTTTTGAGTTCTTCCAGCGCGGTTGTTTCGGTTGCGCGAAACGGAACCGTCGGCACGTCAAAGTGCACCTCGGGTCCGAAGCGCGTCCGGATTCTTTCGTTACGTTTATCATTCATTTATTTGCCTTTCGTTTGTTTCGGTTTGCCGCTGATTTCGGCTGTTCGAGTGAAACAAAAACCCCGCGATGACTTGGCAATCGCGGGGTTCTTGAAATTCTATGTTTGGTGGCTTAGAACCTTCCTCCCACGTTGCGTGCAGCCCGGGATACGCGATGCCAAATGGTCATTTGGCGACCGCGACTCATGGCGCACAGATTGGTTTTGAACGTGGTGTTCATTTTTACAATGTCATTCGACGCTTTGGTTTATACGATAAGCTTTGGAACTTGTCAAACCGGAATTGAACGAAACCAAGTCCAAGCTTGTGATGGGAACGCAAAATGCTATCATATACGCGTGACCAGTGGACAAGAGGAAGATCGCAAGCAATTGCGGATGATTACGTGCGGCGGATGCGGGGCCAAGGTCTTCATTCCGGGGAACTTGCCGCCGCTTTCCACCACGCCATGTCCCAAGTGCAGTTTTGCGATCATGATGCCGATGCAGATGCGGCAATTCGAATTGCGCGCATTCATTGCTTCAGGTGGCATGGGAACGGTTTATCGCGCGTTCGATACTGTCCTTGAACGCGAAGTTGCGCTCAAGGTCATGAAACCGGAACTGGCCAACGATCCCCAAGCGTTGGAAAGCTTCTATCGCGAAGCGCGCGCTTGCGCCTCTCTCAACCACACGAACATCATCCACATCTACACATTCGACGAGTTCGAAAGACAAAAGTACCTCGTCATGGAACTGGCTGACCAGGGCAGTCTGGACAGCCGCATAGAATTGTTCCAACGCTTGAGCGAACTGGACGTTCTCGACATCGGCATCAAAGTTGCCTCCGCTCTGGACCTCGCGTTGAAGCACGGTTTCCTCCATCGTGACATCAAGCCCGGCAACATCCTTTTCAACGCCGACAATGAACCGAAACTTGTGGATTTCGGTCTCGCGCGAAAAGCTGAGGCGGAGCAAAGTCCGGAGGAAGGCGCATGGGGAACGCCTTACTACGTTGCGCCCGAAAAGATCAGGCGCGAACCGGAAACGTTCCTTTCAGACATGTACAGCCTCGGCGGCACGCTTTATCACGCCATTACCGGCCATGTTCCATTCGAGGCGCCCACGGTGGAAGAATTGGTCCAGGCGCATGTTTATCTTCCACTGACGCCGCCAAATCATGTCGTTCCTGAAATCAGCCAGGCAGGCAGTGATGCCCTCGTCTGCGCGATGGCCAAGAATCCGGCCGACCGTTTCCAAAGCTACTTCGAATTCATCATGGCCCTGGAGAATGCCCGCGGCACATTGTTGCGCGAGCAAAGCCAGGGCGGAGGCGGTTCTGCAAAGGCCAAAGGCTGGTGGAAACGCTGAGCCGCAAAAAAAAGGCAGGCGCGAGGCCTGCCAAATGCAAACTCAGTTCGCAATCCTACTTTGTAGTTGGGCCATTCGGTTCGAAGCGAAGCGAGCGTAATTTCAACGTCTTTCCGTCAGCGCTCTTTGTGTATGACCCCGAGACGTCGTCACCAGCCGCGCCATCATCCAACGTTGCTGGCTTTCTGTCCTTGCCCTTGGTGATTTTGGTTTCAGAAGTCACTTCGAAGGTGCGTTTGGTTTTGCCTTGCAAGGTGATTGTTTTGTTCACTTTATCCACGGATTCAAGTTTGCCGTGGAAAGGAAGGGCACGAGTTCTCGCCGGCGCGGCGGGCGTGGAATTTTCGGGCGCCGCCTTGTCCTGTGCGGAAGCACCCAAGGGCACACCCACTACCAGAGCGGCCAATATGGTTGCGATGGTCAATTTGCCAATGGATTTAATCATAGATTTATAAGGTTTTAATCTGAGTGACGGGCGCTATTGTTATCAAATGCGGCCCTCCCGCAAGTCCTTTTTTTAATCATAAACAACCTTCCAACGCGCTGCAAATTCACTCCTTTTGCGTGAGTTTCACGCGCAAAATCAGTCAAGAACGCGTTCGAATCTTCGCTCACGAGAATTAAACCTGCTTTTTTTTCGTTCATAAACCTACCAACTCCCATCCACCAATAACGCCGTTGCTCTTTTTGCCAAATCATCCGTCAATTGCGGGATTGCCTGCCGTTCGGCGCTCGTCAAATCCGGCCCGGCCCGCAATGAAGTATGGCCAACGACCGTCTTGTCGAAAATCACCTTGCCCGTTCCGCGTTCACGCGCCGTGATTTCCGCCGTCATCGTGATTTCATAATCCAAAACCGTCAGCACATCCGTGGGCTGGTAGCTCAGTCCAACGCGTTGGTAATTCTTTATCTCGCCCGTCAATATCACATCACCATCGCCGTGGGTATTGAGGCGGTAAGTACCGTCCTGCACCAGGTTTTTGCGCAGCGACATCATCACGTACTCCGGCAATCGCGGTTCCAACGTGTGATTCACGAACGCATTGATCTGGATCGAACGCGCGCCGGCAACCTGCCCCGACGGAGGACCGAGATGATAACCAACGCAGCCTGCCGTGAGCA
>DASRBR010000448.1:0-4240 GCA_035653495.1 Verrucomicrobiia bacterium | reverse complement strand
TAAATCCATTGCGCCGCCGCCCAGAGAAAACTGAAGCCCGTCTGGAGCGCGGTCCGAAAGTCCGCCTTGTCGGATGTCGTTTCATTCAGAAGCAAGGCGAAATAAAGCGGCACGATGCCCCAAACCGACGCGATCTGATGGAACGGAACCGCCAGCAACTCGGCAAACGTGCGCCAGTAATGGCTCATGGCGGCGAAAGGCAATCAATGAATCCGCTGCGGGTCAATCAAATTACCTTCACTTGCAAGGAATAAAATAGAAGGCTTGACCACCTTTCTCGGTTCATTGGAACCAGCGTTTTTGGCATTCCGAAAAAAATTTTGTTCGCTTTGCGCATTGGTGTGGATGTACTGGGAAAATGATGGTCGAAGACATGGATTTAATCAGGGAGTATGTGCGGCACAAGTCCGAGCGCGCCTTCGCCGAACTTGTGTCGCGCCATATCAACCTCGTCTATTCGGTCGCCTTCCGTGACATCCAGAACGCTCATTTGGCGGAGGAAATCACCCAGGCTGTATTCGTGCTTTTGGCGCAAAAAGCCGCAAGCCTTGGCCCAAAAACCATCCTTTCCGCCTGGCTTTGCCGCGCTTCGCGCAACATCGCCATCCGTACCTCTATCGTGCAATGCCGCCGTCAAAAACGAGAATACGAGGCCTACATGCAATCCATCACGGAAAAAACCGATTCAGACGCCAATGCCTGGAACAGCATCGCTCCCTTCCTCGAAGCTGCGCTTGGCCAGCTCAAGTCGAGGGAATACGACGCCATTGTCCTGCGTTTCTTCAACCACAAAACATTCAAGGAAGTGGCCGCCGCGCTTGGCACCACGGAAAACGCCGCGCGCATGCAGGTGAACCGTTCGTTGGAAAAGATGCGCGTCTTCTTCGTCAAGCGCGGCGTGGCTCTTTCTGTTGCGGTGATTGCGGTGGCGATCGCGGACAATTCCATCCAAGCCGCGCCGGCTGCGCTGGCAAAATCCGTGACCGCGGTGGCGCTGTCCAAGGGAGCGCTTGCCGCCGGTCCTTCGTTAACTTCAATCAAAGGAGCATTAAAAATCATGGCCTGGTCAAAAGCAAAAATAACCGCGGTCGCCACCGTTGCCCTCCTCATCACCGCCGGCACTGCCACAGTCGCCACCAACGAAGTGCGGCATTATCGGGAAGATGCGATGTGGAGGGAGGTTGCCAGTGTGATGAAGGACAAAAATGGCCGCCCAGTGTGGAAGTTGCCGAGGACATTTTCGATCCGCAAATCGAAACTGGAACGGAACTTCAACTACGCGTTCACGGAGTGGGATGCGAACAATAAAATACTCGGGCTGGCTGTACCCGCGGCTGGCGTTTGGGGGAGCGCTTACAACATTAGCCGCACCCGGATTGCCAACCCAGATTTGCTGCCGGCGGGAAAATACGATTTCATCTCCAGCTATGCTTCGCGCCCGCAAAAGGCGCTTCAAGGTGCCCTCAGCAAGGAATTCGGCCTCGCTGCGGAAAAGGAAATGATTGAAACAAACGTGCTGGTCCTTTCCGTCGCAAACGCCAATGCGCAAGGCCTGAAACCCAGCACAGACGGGCAGTGGGGTTTTTCCGTTGCGCCCGGGCGATGGACTTTCACCGATGTGCCGATGTCAGGCATTGCATCCGAAGTGGAACACGCCCTGAACGTGCCAGTCGTTGACCAGACAGGCTTGACGAACCTTTACGACATGGAATTGACTTGGGGAGAGGACGGCTGGACCCCTGACCCGGATAAACTCAAACAAGCCCTTTTCGAACAGTCCGGCCTGCAATTAAAGCCGGACACGCAAACAATCGAGATGCTGGTCTTGAAAAAGGCGAAATGAGAGGATGATGAAAAAGCGCCGAAAAGCTGCGTTCACATTGATTGAACTGCTGGTGGTTATCGCGATCATTGCCATTCTGGCGTCGCTGCTTTTCCCAAGTTTGAGCCGGGGCAAACAACACTCCCAGGGAATCCAGTGCGTTAATAATCTCCGACAAATGCAGGCCGCGTGGACGTTGTACGGTGACGACTTCCAACAAACGCTGGTTCCGAACGTGGGCATGCTTCAGCCCGAGTATACAGCCAACCAATCGTGGGTCGTGGGAGACGTGAGCGATTTGCCCGATGAAACGAATGAATTGCTGCTTTCCCAGGCGTTGTTAGGCTCTTATGCCAAAAATGTGTCCGTTTACAAATGTCCGGCAGACCCCGGCAATCCCCGGGGAACGCCGCGCGTGCGCAGCATCTCGATGAACAATTATATGCATGGCAAAGGAGGAGGACTGTCCCAGGATTTTGTGGTGAACCAACGCTTCACGGATATTCAAGGGCCGTCGTCGTCGTTTGTTTTTCTGGATGAACGATCAAGCACTATTGACGACGGTTACTTTATCATGCTTTTGACGACCAATTATGGGGGGATTGTGCCGATAAATCTGCCGGCATGTTACCACGACAATGCCGGAGGTTTCTCCTTCGCCGACGGTCATGCGTTGCTAAAAAAATGGCGGACGGAAGCGTTCGAAACCGCCGCGCTGGGCCAACCCATTCCAAACAACGTTGATTACGAATGGCTGATGCAAAACACCACAGTTCCAAAGACGGATGGTTGGCGGTGATATGAGCCGGATGAAACGTTCGTTCTTTAAACGATTGAACCAGATACGCACGGCCCGCTGCGCCGCCTTCACGTTGATTGAACTGCTGGTGGTCATAGGGATCATCGCAATTCTTGCGGCGCTGCTTTTGCCCGTACTGGCGCGCAGCAAGGCCGCCGCGTTGCAAACAAAATGCCTGAGCCAAACGAAGCAACTCTCATTGGCGCTCCAACTTTACAGCCAAGACAACGCCGATTCACTGCCTTGGCCCAATTGGGGCAGCAGATTTCCCGGTTGGCTTTACACGCCTACGAATGATGAGCCTCCGGCACCATCCGATCCTGCCGAAACTGTTTATGCCGGCGGCACGCTCTGGTCTTACATCCATGATATCCGGATTTATTGGTGTCCGTCCGATCACACGAATTCGCAATATTTCGCCAACCGGCTCGAACAGCTTTCCAGTTATATCATGAACGGCGCGATGATGGGTTACCGCCCGCATCCAACGGCTTCGCGAACACACAAGCTCTCGGACATGAAACCTGCTGCGTTCGCAACCTGGGAGCCGAGCGATCATCCGCCGTACGACCCGGCCGTGGTGTTCAACGACGGCGCGAGTTTTCCGATCCAATCAGAAGGACCGAGCCGCCGTCATGCTTCGGGTTGCAATGTGAGCGCGTTTGATGGTCACGCGCAGTTGCTCAAGTTCACAGCCTTCCAGCAGGAGCAAGCCAACCAGCCCGGTTTGTTATGGGCAGATCCCGACTCTCCCGATGGAACCGGCGGGCCGCTTGGCGCCGATTGCGCATTGTGGAGATGAAGGCCAATTCCGAGCAAGAACTCGAAGATCGCCTAACCTGGTGTCCTTCCCCTAAAACGTAATCGCGGAACCTTCAACTCTCGCGCATCACGGATGACGCGATAAAATCTTCGCACATTGTCCATTGAATAAATGGCAGCCGCGAGAAGTTCATTGAATTCGGGCTTGTATTTCATGGGCTGAGAGCAAAATCTTAGAAATCCCAACAGATGTGTTTGTGCGGGAAGTTCCTTTCTGCCGTTTGATTGGAAGCACACGGTCTAAAAATTCAAACAATAAAAAATGCAATGAAAACAAAGGACGCAGCAATTGGCGGCAATGGCGCCTTAGTTTCGGCGCTCTTTTCAAGATGGAATACGAAATTCATTCCTTATATGGGAAGGACACTTGCAACGGCACTGTTTGTCCTTTGCTGGTTGCTTTCGCTCTCCGCAAGCGCGGCGGAGGAAAACCTCATGTTCAGGGATGATGGCGCTGGCTCGCTGGTTTTCAATACGGGCATCATCAAAGGCAGCCTGCAAAAGGACGGCAAAGGCGAGGCGCTCAGATCGTTGAGCTTCATTCCTTCCAATGTGACGATTGACCAAAACCATGGTCTCTTGTGTCCGTATCGTTTTCTCACCCCGGAGCGGCGGTATGGATTCGGCTCGTGGGAATGGCCGCGAACAGGCCGGGTGTTGCCTGACGGGGCGGCGGAATTGCATTGGGATGAAGCTGCAGATCGTCCCTTCGCCTTCACGACCGAGTATCGCTGGAAATCGGCCGACACACTCGATTTCAAGGTGGTGTTCACGCCAAAAACTGATCTGCACAAATT
>DASRBR010000447.1:0-3254 GCA_035653495.1 Verrucomicrobiia bacterium | reverse complement strand
ACAAATCTAACAAGACTCTTTTTACAATCTAATCAAACCGTACCCACCAACGCCGCCCCGGTTTCACAAGGAGGCGCGGCTCGGTGATTGGTGATTGGTGCTTCTCTGGGTGTTGGAGCTTGGAATTTGGAATTTCTCATCGCATCTTCGTCGCTCAGCATTGGACGTTAGGCCACCGAGGGCGATTGACCGGAGACAAGCAAGCGGATAGATTTTGCGTATGCGACAAGTAATTCTTTATCCCGGCGAGGATGGTTTTTGGGTGGCTGAATGCCCAAGCCTCCCAGGCTGTGTTTCTCAGGGTGAGAGCCGCGAGCAAGCCATCGTGAATATTCGCGAGGCGATTGAAGGATATATTCTTGCGCTTCAAGAGGACAAGCTGGCGGTCCCACCGGAGCACTTTGAGGCGCTCGTGGTGGCCGTATGAGCCGGCTTCCGCAGGTTTCCGGCTCCGATGTCGTTCGTGTGCTTCAAAAGCTTGGTTTCACGATTCGGCGGCAGCACGGCAGCCACATCATCATGCGTCGTGACACACCATTCGCTCAGACGGTCGTGCCGAACCATCGACAGATAGACCGGGGCACTTTGCGAGCCATTTTGCGCCAAAGCGATCTGAGCGTGGATGAGTTCACACGGCTATTGTGAACGAGCGCAATGGCCGCCACCCGCTCGAAAAATAGCTGCTTGAATAGCTTGCATTCCCGTTTCCAACTGCTAACCTGCCGCTTCGCAGTTGGAATACCCAGAAAATGAAGTTTGCGACCCTTGGAGTTGTTTGTTGGTTGTTCGTGGTAACCTGCTTTGCCGGCCCTCCAGCACCTTCGATCATTCCGCAACCTGAACTCATGCAGGTCAATGCCGGGACGTTCACGCTTTGTCCGGAAACGTTCAGCACCGGCGTCCCCGCGCATGCCACCACGCAAATCCTGGTGGACAGCAACTCGTTTGGAACCGGCCAGTATCTCGCCGCGCTGCTGTTCCGGTCCACCGGTTATCAATTTCAAATCGTCACCAACAACGGCAGCAACGCCGTCAAGGGCGTCATCCTGCTCACCACGCAAAAAGGGAAAACGAGCCTTGGCGCGGAGGGATACGAACTGACGGTCGCGCCGGATTACGTGGTGTCGCGCGCGCCTGCGGAAGCGGGCGTTTTTTATGGCGCGCAATCGCTGGTGCAATTGTTGCCGCCGCAAATCCTTTCGCTGCAGCCGGTGACCAATGTGCCGTGGATCGCGCCCTGTGTTTACATCCAGGACCAGCCGCGGTTTTCGTGGCGCGGTTACATGATGGACGAATCGCGGCATTTCTTCGGCAAAAATGAAGTGAAAAAGTTCATGGACGCGATGGCCTTGCAAAAGATGAACACGTTCCACTGGCACCTTGTGGATGACGAAGGCTGGCGCATCGAAATCCTGGAGTATCCGTTGCTCACGCAAGTCAGCGGCTGGCGCAACGGCTGGAACAGCGCGCAGAACAACGGCATCGATTTCGGCCAGAACCCGCGCGTGAGTTCGGCGACGAACGGCATTGGCCAATACGGAGGTTTTTACACGCAGAACGACATCCGCGAAATCGTCGCTTATGCGCAACAACGGCACATCACCATCGTGCCGGAGATCGAGATGCCGGCGCATTGCACGTCCGGCCTTTATGCGTATCCGCAATTTGGCTGCGGTTGGCCGCAAAGCACTTATGTGATGGATGTCACCAGCAGTCAAAACGTGCCCTACAGGAAATGTCTGCTTAGCCTTGGCACGGATACCAATTCTCCGAATTCCGGCGTTCCATTCCTGCAAAATGTTCTGACCGAGGTGGCGAGCCTGTTTCCCGGGCCATATATCCATTGCGGCGGCGACGAAGTGATCGCCACCGGTGATCACGATTGGACAAATTATCCCATCGACTCCAATCAAATCGTGGCATTGGGCATCCTAGCGACCAACACCAACATCGTTGAGATAAAAACTGCTTATCAACATTGGTTCTCGACCAACATGTCGGCATTTTTGCAGTCGCAAGGCAAAACGATGATGGGCTGGTCGGAATTTGAAGCGGGCGGCATCGTTCCGAACGCGATTTTGGAAGATTGGGAAACCGGCACGAACAGTTTTGCCGTGCAGGCTGCGACCAGCGGTGAAAAAGTTGTCATGGCGCCGGACGTTTACACGTATCTCAATTATTACATGAACGCGACGAATTGGGCGCAAGGGACTTATTATCCCGTCGGCGAACCTTATTTCAATTCGAGCAATTCTGTCCTGACATTGAGCAACGTCTATAACTACGAGCCTGTGCCGACCAATCTGCCTGCGCAATATGTCTCCAACATCCTCGGCACTGAGTGCGCTGAATGGGCCGAATACATCCCTTCGACCCGCAACGAGGAATTCAAGGCATTCCCGCGTTTGTGCGCCATGGCCGAAGTGCAATGGACGCAGGCCGCGTTGAAGAACTACACGAACTTCACCCAGCGGCTGGCCACGCATGAGCAGCGGCTTGCCGCCATGGGAATGAATTACAACGGGACCAACACCATTGCCATCGGGACGTGGGGCCCGACGGTTTCCACCAGCACGAACACGTTCACCTACGATATCACGTCCTACGTAAAATCGGCAGGAGACATCAATCTTGATTTTCATTATACGGGCGGCCCGAACGCGCTGAACATCTATTCGACGGCCCTGCTGGTGAACGGCGTCACAGTGGACGCGGACAATACAGGTTACGCCGGTTACGCGGGGCCAAAACCAGGTTACTCACCTGCCATCGGCAACCTTCCTTATTTTGTCCTGCACCTGAAAACCTTTGTTCCCGGAGCCACTTACCAGGTCCAGGCCACTTGTGCCGGATATACCGGGACGAGCTGCAGCGGGACGATTTACATGGTGAATTGGAACTGATGAGCATCATGAAACCCAGCTCACTCAAAAAATTGCGTTTCAAATCCGGTTCTCTTCGGATTGGCGCATGGTTCGGTCTTGGTTTGCTGAATTTGTTACTGCTGAGTTGTGCCGCCTTTGCCCAAGGCCAGGCCCAGGTCATCTACTTTTCAACGCTGGCGGGATTCGCCGGCCAACAAAACTCGGACGGAACAGGAACGAACGCGTTTTTCACGCTGCCTGCGGGTGCAGGAGTGGACAGCGCAGGGAACGTTTATGTGTCCGATTTCAGCAACAATACCATTCGCAAGATCACACCGGCTGGAATTGTCACCACGTTCGCAGGTTCACCGGGGATTGCCGGCAGCGCGA
>DASRBR010000446.1:0-2356 GCA_035653495.1 Verrucomicrobiia bacterium | reverse complement strand
GATGCGCTCCAGTTCATCGTCGCTGAAAAATGAAATGTCGAGCGAGCCTTTGCCCTGATGATATTTGAGCCGCACCTTGGTCCCCAAAATTTCGCGCAACCGATTTTCCATATCGGCCACGTTGGCATCGTGGACGAGCGGAGTCGCGCCCGATTTTTTTGCAACCGGCCCGGCCTGGATGCGCGCAACTAGCGACTCCGTTTGCCGCACGTTCAATCCTTCCTTGAGGATGCGTTGCGCGGCTTGTTGCTGCTGCTTTTCATTGGCGAGCCCGAGAATGACCTTCGCATGGCCGACCGAAAGCATGCCATCGCGGATCGCGTCCTGGATCGGTGGAATCAACTTGAGCAGGCGCAGCGAATTTGCGACCACGGCGCGGCTTTTGCCGACTTTCGCCGCCACTTCCTCCTGCTTGAGTTGGAATTGCTCGATGAGCTGCGAATAACCCTGCGCTTCTTCAATCGGATTGAGGTTTTCCCGCTGAAGATTTTCGATGAGCGCAAGTTCGAGCACTGCGCGGTCATCGGCTTCGCGGACAATCACCGGCACTTCGGCAAGACCCAAGAGTTGGGAGGCGCGCCAGCGGCGTTCCCCGGCGATCAATTCAAAAAAATCGCCGCGATTGCGCACAATGAGCGGCTGGACGATGCCTTGTTCGCGGATGGAATCGGCAAGTTCGCGCAAGGCTTCTTCGGAAAAATGTTTACGCGGCTGAAAAGCGCACGGGCGAATGCGGCCAAGGGCGACTTTTTCCACGCGTTCGCGAGTGTCAGGTGCGACCGGCGCGGGCGCCAAGGCGGCATTTGGCGGCATGGGTGCGGCAGGTTTCGCTCCAGGCGGAGAACCGCCCAGCAACGCCCCCAAGCCACGGCCCAATGCAGGTTTTGCCATGACTAAGATTGTCTGAACGGCAAGGGTGTTGTCAACGTTCGCTGAAGATTAAAAGCTCTGGCAAGGCGCTCAGATGAGTCGAAAATATGAACGCCTCTTGACACCAATATGTTGCTTCGTCACGATGTTAATGCTTGAAAAAGCTCTTTAAAGTGGTGTGTTGTTCGATCCTATTTTGGCCGATTTCGTTTTTCCTGTTTGGCGTAATGTGGGGAGTGTTCGTCGCGCCTAACCTTTATAATTGCACGGATGATGGCCCGACAGGGATTTGGGGATTTGTTTTTCCCGGCATGGGCTGGCCGCATGGATATTATCGAGTAGTGCAGGTCAAACATATCGTGCCAGACATGGATATGAGCCATCCTGATACCATTAAAGCCGGGTGGACGATGACCGGTATTTGGGTGCTTTGGTCTGCATTTGTGACAGGCTCCTTGCTCAGCGCGCTTTTGGTTGCAATCTGGATGTGCGGCGAGAACAGTTTCAGGAGAATCTTTGAAACAATTACGATGACCCGGATTGAATGAGTAAAAAAAGCGCCAAAATCCTCGCCTTGATCGAACACTGCCGCGGGCAGGACATGGACGCGCATTATCTTGGCTATTTCGAATGCTTCAACCAGGGGCTTTTTTACGAAGCGCACGATGTGCTGGAAGAACTCTGGCTCGCGAACCGTCGCGGGCCGAATTATGCGTTTCACAAGGGCCTCATCCAACTCGCGGGCGCATTCGTTCATTTGCAAAAGAACCGGTTACGTCCCTCGGCGGCGCTGTTCAAGTTGGCCCGGACCAATCTCCAAAAATATCCCGCCCATCACGACCAGTTGAGCATCACACGGACGCTTTCATTGATAGAAGAATGGCTCGGCGAATTGGAATCGCATGACTTCGCCAAAAATCCGCTCACTGCTCATAACGCGCCCAAGTTGCATTTGCTGAAGGGCGATTAGATCTCTCCGCAGTTCCCAACGTCATCTGTTGGGAACAAATCTTCCTTTCCATCCTCTTATTCGTGCGACGGCCTGTGATTGGCTGCACAGGCGCTGGAATAAGCAGGCATGGCGTCAACTTTCATCAAAAAAATTTAATGAAACCGTCCACTTTAATAAGGAACTTCGGTTTGATTGCAATTTTTGCCGTTTTGGATCTTGCGGAAAAAAGCGCGGCACAAACGCTCATTTCACTTACCAACTACACCGTGACCACTCCGGGCAGTCAGTTCAAATTTAATGTTAACAATGTGGACTCCGGCAAGACCGCCCAGGACGCTAATGTGGATGACAGTGTCGATTTCAGCCTGAACGCGGGAGCGACGTACATTTTCAGTATGAGCACTTCGACCATTCATCCTGTGGACATCGACACCGCGCCGAACACGACCACTCATTACAGCGGCGCGAGCGTCCAGTCAGCCGCCAGCGGGACGATTGTCAAGCTCACCATTCCGGCAACCAATTATCCTTCCA
>DASRBR010000445.1:0-7208 GCA_035653495.1 Verrucomicrobiia bacterium | reverse complement strand
GGGCGCGAACCCGTCGCGGACATGCGCAACATCATGGATGTAAATCGTCGCGCCATTGACGGTTTTGATGGGTAAATCGTTCAACTCATCGAGTGTCGGCGCAGTGGCGTTCAAATTGATGTCGTATTCCGTCGGCCCGATTTTCGCCGTGCCGCTGGGCAGGATGAGATTTTGCGCGTTGATGGCATCCACCACGTTCTGCGGAGTGAGACTTTTGGATTTCAACGCCGCCAAATTGAGGTCCACCGAAACCAGTCGCGCGCGGCCGCCGTAAGGCCAGGGAATGGTCGTCCCGCGCACCATTGCCAGTCCGATGCGGACGTTGTTTTGCGTCAAGTCGTAGAGTTCCTGCTCGGAAAGCTTGGGGCTGGTGACGCTGTATTGCAAAATCGGCACCGTCGAGGCGTTGTAGCGGATGATGAGCGGAGGCGTCGCACCCGGCGGCATTTGCTTGAGGATGGTTTGGCAAATGGCGGTGATTTGCGACACGCCGGCATCCACCGAAGAGCCCGGTTGGAGAAAAACTTTAATGATGCCCACCCCGTTGTAAGAGGTGGATTCCATGTGCTCGATGTCATTGACGGTGGTGCTGATGGCGCGCTCATCATTGTAAACGATGCGCTGCTCGATTTCCTGGGCGTCCAGGCCAACATATTGCCAGATGACACTCACCACCGGGATGTCAATGGAAGGAAAGATGTCGGTGGGCGTACGCAGCAAGGCGAGCGGGGTCAGCAGCATCAAAACCAGCGCCGCGACCACGAATGTGTAAGGGCGCCTAAGCGCCAGACGGACAATCCACATAGCTCTTCTGTGCCAATAATAAATGATTCCGGCGGGAACGGGAATGAAAACCGCCGTCGCCGCACCCGGGCGGCTGCCAATCCGCCTATTTAATCCTCTTTTTGACCCTTCTTGGCCAATATAAGTTTACAAGGACATTGATACTTTGTATGTATTAATCATGGAATTACGTCATTTGCGCTATTTTATCGCTGTTGCCGAGGAACTCAGCTTCCGTCGCGCAGCCGAACGCCTGCACCTGGCGCAACCGCCGCTCAGCTCGCAAATCAAGGACTTGGAAGAGGAGTTGGGCGCGCCGCTTTTCGACCGCTCAACCCGTTCCGTCAAATTGACTGCGGCTGGAAAGATTTTCCTCGAAGAATCGCGTTCGGTGCTCTTGATGGCGCAACGCGCCGCTCAAAATGCCCGCAACGCGCGGCATGGGCTGATCGGTCCATTGCGCATCGGCGTGCTTGCGCCCAGCGCAACGCCGCGACTGGCTCGTATCCTGAACGCTTACCGCAAGAAATATCCGAGCGTGCAATTTTCGCTTTCGGAATTTACAAGCACGGAACAACTCCAGCGGATTCGCGACGACCAATTGGACGTTGGATTGTTGCGCCCGCCAGTTCCTCATCCCGAGCTGGAATTTATGTTTTTGGAATCGTCGCCCATGGTGCTGGCTGTCCCGGCGGGGCATCGACTTGCGAAAGTGCGGCGCATCGAATGGAGCGATTTCGATCATGAGCCGCTGGTGATGATCAATCCGGCGCTGCAGCATGGCTATTATGACAAATTCCTGGAGATGTGCGCCAAGGCGGGTTCGACGCCGGTGCTGGGACAATACGCAAACGATGTCCATTCCAAGATGTGGCTCATCTCGGCCGGTTTTGGCATCGGGCCCACAACCAAAACCATTGCTGAAATCCGCAGGCCCGGTTTGGTCTTTCGCGACCTGCCGCCAGGTTTGCCGCTGGTCGAGACGCTCCTGGTCTGGAAACGTTCGAACACCTCGCCGGTGTTGCGCAATTTTATCGAATGTTTTTCCGCGCAGGGCAAGCCGCGTGAAACTGCGGCCGGGCAGCGCTAAAATTACTCGTGCTAACCGGCCTTTTCTGAGTTAAGTCAACTTTGTGAGCAGCAACCGGAAAATTGAGAACATCGCGCTGATCGGCTTCATGGGCACCGGCAAATCCACGGTGGGCCGGATCCTCGCCGAGCAGTTGCGCTTTTCTTTTCTCGACACGGATGAAATGATTGAATCCCGCACGCGAAAAACGATTTCTGCCATTTTTGCCGGCGAAGGCGAGGCAGCCTTTCGCGAGTTGGAAAAAAACGTTGTCGCGGAATTAAGCGCGCGCACGCGCGTGATCATTTCCACGGGTGGCGGCCTGGGCGCAAACGAGGGGAACATCACCAGCCTGAAGCAACATGCGCTGGTGGTTTGTCTTTGGGCCTCGCCGGAAAAAATTTGGGAGCGCGTGCGCCACCAGAGTCATCGTCCGCTGCTCGCCGATCCCGACCCGCTCGCAAAAATTCGGCAACTGCTGGCCTCGCGCGAAAAAAGTTACAAACAGGCGGATGTCTTGTTGAACACCGAAGTGCGCTCGCTCAAGGAAGTGGCGCACCAGGTGCTGCACCAATTTCATTTGGCGAGGTCTGATTCACGGTGAAGGACGTCATCCGACAACGCGCGCGGGAGCTTGGCTTTGACGATTGCCGCTTCACCACAGCCGCGCCTCCGCAAAACGCCGCGCAATTCGAGCGATGGCTTGCAGAAGGCAAGCAAGGCGAAATGAACTGGCTCGCCCGCAATGCGAACAAACGCGTCGAGCCGCAGTTGGTGCTCGCCGAGGCAAAGAGCATCATTTCGCTGGCAGTTTCCTATGAAGGCGTGAAGCGTGATGCGTGTTGCGTTCGAAATGAGAACGGCGATGCTTCGCCTCACCACGCAACACGCGACACGCAACACGGAACCATCGCACGCTATGCCCAATTTTCCGATTATCACGACGTCCTCGGCGAAAGGTTAAAACTGCTCACTGATTTCGTGAATGAACTCGGCGGGAAAGACGCGCGCTCATTATGGTACGTGGACACGGGCCCGGTTTTGGAACGAGATGCGGCGCAACGCGCCGGTTTGGGTTTCATTGGCAAGCACACCAATCTCATCAGCCGCACGCTCGGCAATTGGATATTTCTGGCGGAAATTATCACCACGCTCGAGCTTGCGCCGGATGAGCCGGAAAGAAATCGTTGCGGCTCATGCACTCGATGCATCGCGGCATGTCCGACTGCGGCCATCATCGCGCCATTTCAACTCGATGCGCGCCGCTGCATCTCTTATCTCACCATCGAATTGAAAGGCGCGATCCCGGTCGAACTGCGTCCCGCCGTTGGCAATCGCATCTACGGTTGCGACGATTGCCTGGCGGTGTGCCCGTGGAACCGCTTCGCGCAGGAAGGCAAAATGATGCGCGAACATGTGCGGACTGATCTGGAAACGCCGGATTTGCTTGAATTGCTCGCGCTGGATGTCGCAGGCTTCAAGTCCCGATTTCGCGGCACTCCGATTTTGCGCACAAAGCGGCGCGGCTTGTTGCGAAATGTTTGCGTTGCTTTGGGAAATGTCGGCGACGCTTCAGCGCTGCCTGCCTTGGAACGCGCAAGTCACGACCCCGAACCGTTGATTGCCGAACACGCCCGTTGGGGAATCGAGGAGATCAAAAAGCGGATTACTTGACGGGAATTTTCAGCAGTTCGTCGGGAGACCAGTTCTTGCCGCGAGATTCGGTTTCCTTGCGAATTTTTGCGACCTGATCATCCATCACTTCAGAGGCTTTATTTCCCCACTCTTTATTCTCGCGAACATAACTCAAAATCGCGGCAATTTGATCATCTTTGAAAACATCGCGCCACGGAAGCATTACACCGGTGCCATATTTGTTTCCGCTGACCTCAATCGGGCCTTGGAGCCCGTTCAGCACGATGCGAATGACCCGGTTTGGTCCTTCGGCATTGACCCAGTCCGAACCGGCCAAAGGCGGCGCGCCAACGGCTGGGTTTCCGACGCCGGTCGTCATGTGACACGGCGCGCAGTTCATATCGAATAATTTTTGCCCAAGTTTGATTTTTCCGCCGTGTATATCAACCGGCCAATCATCAATTTCCTGATTCAGACTCACATAGGGCGGATAAACATTTTTTTCGAACCCTCCGCCTTTATCGTCCAACCGCGTAAATCCCCAATAAAGCAGCAGCGCAAGCAAACCAATCAGCAGCACGGGCACCGGCGCCCAACCTTCCCTTGGTTCGGCTTCGTCCATCGTTGGTGACGGATTATGTTGTTGCTCAACGCTCATTTGGCGGGCGTGTTCGTATTGACATTGTTCGTGCTTGCCGCAGCCTTAACGGCATTGGTCGCAGGCACGGCATTCGTGGGCTTCGTGAGCGGCGGCGTTTCGGGATAAAGCAATTCATTCTGGCGCAAGCTGATCAGGTAGGCAGCCAGTGCGCGCGCTTCATCGGTCGGCACGATTTCGTATCCCTTCTCCACTGCCACGGAGTCGTCCGATGCTTTCTGCCCGATTGCCAGCTTGCGCCCTTTTTCAAACAGGTAACGATATGGCGGCATCACTGAATGCGGGAAGGAGTTGGTTGGGCTATATATGTGCTGTAGCAGGATGTTTGCGTTGGTCTGGCGCAAACCGATATTCGCCAAATCCGGCCCGACGCGAATCGTCCCGAGCATCGCCGGCCGATCGTAGAGGTAATCTTCATCCACGCTTTGCACGACCGAATCGCGCCCACCCCATCCGCGCGCATAGTCTCCGCCAAAACCCTTATAGCGCACCTGCTGGGTATGACAGGCGTTGCAGCCGTTGGCCCGATAGACCTGTTCGCCCTGGCGCGCCATGCCCGCGCGCATGTGCGGATAGACATCGCCGGTTGTCCTTGATTCGACCTGCTGCCGGTTGCCGAGTTGCAATTGCGGCGCGAGCACAAAACCGAGCCACGAAACGGCCAGCGCGAAAAAAGAAGCCAGGAATACAAAGGGCCCCGCGTTCATGCGCGCACCCCCGCTGTGTTGGAATGGGCAGCCCAGGCCGCGGCGGCAACAGTTCGGCCGGCGCGGACATGGATGCGGATAAGATTTAGCAAAAGCAGGCAATTGGCGAGCAGCATCAAGAAATCGCCAATCGTGCTGATGCGCAGGAAAACGAGCGACGAATTCATCACTTCTGAAAATGGTTTGGCCGCGTCATTCATCCCCAGGCCTTGAAGGATGCCGCCAATGGCCAACGGAACGCAGTAAAGCAGAATCCCCGCCGCAGCCAGAAAAAAAGTCCCGCAAATCATGCCCTTCGACGGAAACTCGGTTTGCAACAGGCGCGGGACGATATGGTAAATCGCACCGAATAATGTGATGGCGACGAAGCCGTAAAGCAGCAATTGCGATTGTGCCGGAAGGAACCAGGTGAAATTCACAACAACGCTCACGCGCCTGAGAAGCATCACCGCGCCGGCCAGCCCGGAAATGATGTAAGCGAGCGTTCCGAACAAGAAAAATTTCATCGAACGCGATTCTTTGATTTTGGCACAATCGCCCTTGGTGCGGTACACATTGATCGCAACGGCAAGGATGGGAACGATGGTCAGCAGTGCGCCCATGATGCTCAAGGTCGGGAGCCATTCCGGCAATGGCGAACCCGGCGGTATCGCGCCCCACGAACCGAACAGCGCAAGCGTCCAGAAAACAAACAAGCCGATGTAATGGCTGTAAAGCGGACGCTCAATCAGTTTGGGAATGAAATAAAAAATTGCCGCAAGGCCGGCGAAACCGAACCAGACCGTTTTCAGATTGTTCACGTACCAGGAGTCGAGCACCATCTGCAACGCGCCGCGGACCGGATGCCCAACGAGGAAAAATTCAGCGGTCGAAAAAATCCATGGGAACCAGAACAGCGCCGCCAGCGCGAACCATTGCGAACTTGAAAGCTGCCGTTCGCGCCGTGTGTGAAATGTGAGCAACGCCCCGATGCCAATCATCAGATAGCCGATGAAAAGCGGGAAGGTGGCATAACGCGGCATTTCGAGGAGTTGATAGCCGGTGCTGTCGCCGCCCAAGATTCCCAAAACGCCAGCCGTCATTCCGATGTTCCACAAAATGCCGCCCATCACGATTCCCACGTTTCCCACAAGCCGTGTCCGGCCCAAATGCGCGAGCATCCATAAAATCACGCCGAGGCCGGCTTGCATGCCAAAACCGTACACCAGCGCGTTGAGCGCGGCGGGATGCACTCGGCCGTAGGTGAAAAAGGCGGAATCGGCCAGAAGACCTGGCGCGTGGAATTTCAGACTTCCAATCATTCCCAGGACGGAACTGATGACCACCCAAACGGCTGCGCTTACCAGCAGGAAGAGTATCGGCGCGCGGCATGAGGCATCAATTTCCGCCGCGGGAACGGGCGTGGAGATGCCTTCATCGCTTGCGGGAAGCGATTGCGCTGGGGAAGGAGTCGCTCTCATTTAAAACTGCACCTGCAAATTATTCGTATGATGGCGGCGGGGCCACAGCCGTCGCTTTTTCCACACGCGCTATCAGATTGGAGCGGGCCGAATCGGGATGTTGCCAAAGCTTCAGCGCCAGTTCCTTCGCGCGGTCAATCGGCATCCGCACGATTCCCTTGGCTGGGTCCTGCCAGACATAACTGGGATTGTGCAAGACTTCCTCGTTCGCAGCGCGCAGTTCCGCCAGGGCCTTGCTGCGCATGGCTGCACGGTCTTCGCCGATTGGTTCGGGACGCGTGTAACTGTAAGTGATGCGAACCAAGATGTACACGATCAAGAACGCGCCAAGGATGGCCACAACGTAGGCGCAACGCGCGCCGCAATCGCACCGTTTGCATTCCGTGCCTTCAGTTTGCGAGTTCAATGGCCACCTCCCTTGTGATTGATTCCCTTGGCCGTCGCCGCTTCCACATATTCGTCTGCCGGGACGTATATCTCCTGGGATTCGGCGAAGCGCGGGTCGCGCTGCGGCACGATGGGATGCGAATACAATTGTTTCAAGAAAGTCCACACCATGAAACCGCCGATGAACGCCGTGCAGCCGACGTCCATGATGTCGAGGTGATAATTGCCCTTGTGCAGCGCCGGAACGACGTTGAACGCCATGTCAACCCAATGCATCAGCCACACCCAGATGATCAGCGGCACCATGAACCAATATTTCAGCTTCACATCGATCCGCAGCAACGCGAGGAACGGGACGAAGAAGTGGCCAAAAATGATGATCATGCAAATCCACCACCATGTTCCTTGCTCGCGCTGGATATACCAGAAACCTTCCTCGGGAATGTTGGCGTTCCAGGTGATGAAATATTGCGCGAAGGTCACGTAGGCATAAAAGACGGTGAAGGCGA